>NZ_JBFSUX010000048.1:0-38845 GCF_041467595.1 Vibrio sp. 10N.247.311.13
CGTATCTCGTATCTCGTATCTCGTATCTCGTATCTCGTATCTCGTATCTCGTATCGCAGATACAAAAAAGCCTCGCTATAGCTATATAGCGAGGCTTTGGAATTTTTATGCGCCCTTAAAATAGGGAGCGTTAACGTAAGGTCTGAATTACTTCAGCATACCTTCGTTAGCGTTCTCACGAACGTGCTTAAGAATAGACTTAACACCACGTGCGCTTGAAGCAACAACATTACCAGAAGTCATGTAATCAGTACCGCCAGCAAAGTCAGTCATGATAGCACCAGCTTCACGAGCGATTAGATCGCCAGCTGCTAGATCCCATGGCTTAAGGCCAAGTTCTAGGTAACCATCAACACGGCCAGCTGCTAGGTAACATAGGTCAAGAGCAGGAGAACCTGTACGACGGAAATCAGCACAGTCGATGAATAGACCAGAGATGATCTTCATGAAAGATTCAGAGTGTTGTTTTTGCTTGAATGGGAAACCAGTCGCTAGAACAGTACCTTGAAGGTCTTTTAGTTGAGTAACACGCATACGAGCGTTGTTAAGTTGAGCGCCAGCGCCACGTTGAGCTGTGAATAGCTCGTTTAGCATTGGGTCATAAACACAAGCAACTTCTGTACGACCGTTCATGCGAACAGCGATAGATACAGAGAAGTGAGGGAAACCTTTTACAAAGTTGTTGGTGCCATCCAGTGGGTCAACGATCCATTGTACATCAGAGTCTTTACCTTCAGTCAGGCCTTTCTCTTCAGAAATAATGCTGTGCTCTGGGTAAGATGCTTTGATTGTCTCAATGATCATGTACTCAGCTTCTTGAGCAATGTTAGTAACGTAATCGTTGTTACCTTTTAGAGACGTTTCGATCTTATCAGTTGTTTCTAGAGATTTAGCAATATGGTTGCCAGCTTTACGCGCAGCGCGTATCGCAATGTTTAGCATTGGATGCATATGGTTTTTCCCACAAGATGTTAAAGAACAATTTAAAGCGGCGGCGAGTATACCAAAGTTTTACCAAAAGGGAAGTGGTTATTTTTTGAACTCTTGGTTTCACATTCCGCGAAGGGTCTGACCATTTTACTTTGCTATGTGTTAATATCTCGCGATTATTTTTAAAGTGGTGTCATATAGCATGTTAGACAATGTAAAAGTCGTTCTGGTTGGTACGTCTCATTCGGGAAATATCGGATCAGCAGCTCGCGCAATGAAAGTGATGGGTTTGAGTCAATTAGTTCTTGTAGACCCTCAATGTGAAGTTGACGAGCAGACCTTAGCACTGGCTGCTGGTGCAGGTGACATCGCAGAAAACGCGACTATTGTTTCTACTCTTGAAGAAGCAGTAAGAGACTGTGGTTTGGTTGTGGGTTCAAGTGCACGTTCACGTACGCTTGAATGGCCAATGCTTGAGCCTCGTGAGTGTGGACAAAAGTTTGCGATTGAAGGTCAAAAGCACCCAGTCGCATTAGTGTTCGGCCGTGAACGTACTGGCTTGACTAACGATGAGCTTCAGAAGTGCCACTTCCATGTATGTATCCCAGCTAACCCTGAATACAGCTCGCTAAACCTAGCAATGGCAGTGCAGACTCTGAGCTACGAAGTGCGTGTAGCTCACCTTGATATGGTCGCTAGCCAATATCAACCACAGCAACAAGATGAGTACCCACGTCACGAAGAACTAGAAATGTTCTATGAACACCTTGAAAAAGTGATCATTGATACCCAATTTATCTCTAAGGATAAACCGGGTCAGGTGATGAATAAACTACGTCGTCTGTTCAGTCGAGCTCGTCCAGAGTTGCAAGAGATCAACACTCTACGCGGCATTTTGACTTCAATTGAGAAGAGCAAAAACGACAAATAAAAACCACAAAAACTCTAAGGGTGAATACTTGACTAAAATAGTCAACTAAATACTTGACCAATTTAGTCGGGTATGGGAAGATTCCAACCACATAAACAATGTGGATTCGGTGTGATATGAAACTTACATCTAAAGGAAGATATGCGGTAACAGCTATGCTAGATGTAGCACTGCATTCGCAAAAAAGCCCAGTTCCTCTGGCTGATATTTCAGAGCGACAGGGCATCTCATTATCTTACTTAGAACAGCTATTTTCTAAGTTACGTAAAGCTGGCTTAGTTGCTAGTGTTCGTGGTCCTGGCGGTGGTTACCGTTTAGGTGCTGAAGCGAGCGACATCGCTGTCGGAACTGTAATTGCTGCAGTAGACGAATCAGTTGATGCAACTAAGTGTCACGGTCGAGCAGATTGCCAAGGTGGTAGTCGTTGTTTAACTCACACTCTTTGGCGTGATTTAAGCTCCCGAATCAGCAGCTTCTTAAATGACATTACGCTCGGTGAGCTAATGAAAGATAACGAAGTTTTAGAGATTTCTGATCGTCAAGATATCGATCTTGCGGTTAATAATGGTTTTGCACATAAAAATACGAGCACTACAACGATTAGTGCAGCACCTCACGGTGTTAATGCCCGCTCTTAGCGGTCAGTTTTTACATTGGAGTAGAAAATGAAACTGCCTATTTACTTTGACTATTCAGCTACATGCCCAGTCGATCCACGTGTTGCTGAAAAAATGGTTCAGTGCATGACGATGGACGGTAACTTCGGTAACCCTGCATCTCGTTCACACCGTTACGGCTGGCAGGCAGAAGAATCAGTAGATAATGCTCGTGAGCAAATTGCCGATCTACTAAATGCAGACCCACGTGAGATTGTTTTCACGTCAGGTGCTACAGAGTCAGACAACCTTGCTATCAAAGGTGCAGCGCACTTTTACGAGAAGAAAGGTAAGCACGTAATCACGTGTAAAACAGAACATAAAGCGGTTCTTGATCCATGTCGCCAACTAGAGCGTGAAGGTTTTGAGGTGACTTACCTTGAGCCTGAAGCAAACGGCATCATTGATTTAGACAAGCTACAAGCAGCAATGCGTGAAGATACGGTTCTTGTTTCTATCATGCACGTAAACAACGAGATTGGTGTAATCCAAGATATCTCTGCAATCGGCGAATTATGTCGTTCACGCAAGATCATCTTCCACGTTGATGCGGCTCAGTCTGCGGGTAAAATCCCACTAGATGTAAAAGAGATGAAAGTTGACCTTATCTCTCTTTCTGCACACAAAGCATACGGCCCTAAAGGCATTGGTGCTTTGTACGTTCGTCGTAAGCCACGTATTCGTCTTGAAGCACAGATGCACGGTGGAGGTCACGAACGTGGTTTCCGTTCTGGTACGCTTGCTACTCACCAAATCGTGGGTATGGGTGAAGCTTTTGCTGTCGCTAAACAAGACATGCAGAAAGATTATGACCACGCACTAGCACTTCGCGAGCGTCTATTGAAAGGGGTTCAAGATCTAGAAGCAGTAACGGTAAATGGCGACTTAGATCAACGTGTACCACATAACCTAAACGTGAGCTTTGCTTTCGTTGAAGGTGAATCTCTGCTTATGTCTTTAAAAGACTTAGCGGTATCATCAGGTTCTGCATGTACATCAGCGAGTCTTGAGCCTTCATACGTTTTACGCGCTCTTGGCTTAAACGATGAACTGGCACACAGCTCAGTACGTTTTTCATTCGGCCGTTTCACTACGGAAGAAGAAATCGACTACGCGATTGCACAAATCCGTGTAGCAGTAAATAAATTACGCGACATGTCTCCTCTATGGGATATGTATAAAGAAGGGATTGATTTGAACACTGTTGAGTGGGCTCATCACTAATCTCACGGAAATAGAGGATTCGAGGTAACTATCATGGCATATAGCGAAAAAGTAATTGATCACTACGAAAACCCACGTAACGTAGGTTCGTTTGATAAAGAAGATCCAAGTGTAGGTAGCGGCATGGTTGGCGCACCAGCTTGTGGTGACGTAATGAAACTGCAAATCAAAGTATCTGCAGAAGGTATTATTGAAGACGCAAAATTCAAGACTTACGGTTGCGGTAGCGCAATCGCTTCTAGCTCACTAGTCACTGAGTGGGTTAAAGGTAAAAGTATTGATGAAGCAGCTGCTATTAAAAACTCTGAAATCGCAGAAGAGCTAGAGTTGCCACCAGTGAAAGTTCACTGTTCAATTCTTGCTGAAGATGCAATCAAAGCAGCGGTTGCGGATTACAAAAAGAAGCACTAATCGTTTCTACAACGTAATCACTTCAAAAAAGTAATATTTGGGAGCACCCTTTGTGCTCCCCCTGAGTTCTCAATTTATATAAAACACAAGGTTGTAGTATGGCCATCACCATGACAGATACGGCAGCAAGCCGAGTTCAAGCTTTCCTAGATAACCGAGGTAAAGGTATCGGGTTGCGCTTAGCGGTAAAAACTACTGGCTGTTCGGGTATGGCGTATGTACTGGAATTCGTTGACGAGCTCAACGAAGAAGACGAAGTGTTCGAGCATTCAGGTGTTAAGGTCATCATTGATCCAAAGAGCCTAGTTTACCTAGACGGTACTGAGCTTGATTACGTAAAAGAAGGCCTAAACGAAGGTTTTGAATTCAACAACCCTAACGCGAAAGGCGAATGTGGTTGTGGTGAGAGCTTCAATGTATAAACGCCTCAATCGTTGAGCGTTTATAATGAGCGAAGAATAAAATTAGGCTCTAAGTAAAGAGCCTAAACTTAGGACCACCGTTACATGAATCATTTCGAATTATTTGGGCTACCACTTCAGTTTCAACTGGATGGTAGCCTTCTTTCTTCTCAGTTTAGAGATCTGCAACGCCAATTCCACCCTGATAAATTTGCCACGGCTTCTGAGCGAGATCGCTTGCTGGCTGTGCAAAAAGCTGCGCAAATCAATGATGCGTACCAGGTGTTGAAAAATCCAGTCAGCCGCGCTGAATACCTGTTAGTTCAACATGGTGAGGATATTCGTGGTGAGCAGCAGACTATGCAAGATCCTATGTTCCTGATGGAGCAAATGGAATTGCGTGAAGAGCTGGAAGATATCGCCGACAGTTCTGATCCTGAAGATGCTTTGTTTGCATTTGAAGGAAAGGTTAGCAAAATGTATAAACAACAATTAAGCGCTATCCAACAAGAACTCGACAGCGAAGCTTGGTTAGAAGCTGCAGACCGAGTAAGAAAGCTTAAGTTTATTGCAAAATTAAAGAATGAAATCGAGTTAGTTGAAGATCGTTTGATCGGCTAGTTCGTATAACAAGGACACATCCATGGCACTACTTCAGATTGCAGAACCAGGGCAAAGCGCCGCTCCTCACCAGCACAAGCTTGCAGTGGGTATTGATTTAGGTACAACAAACTCATTGGTTGCGTCAGTGCGCAGTGGTGAGGCAAGCACGCTTGTTGATCAACAAGGTCGCAGTATTCTCCCTTCCGTTGTTCACTATCAGTCAGAGTCGTACACCACTGGTGATGAAGCGCGTGTAAATGCACAAACTGATCCTAAAAATACCATTATCTCAGTTAAGCGATTAATCGGTCGTTCACTGTCAGATATTCAACAGCGATACCCATCTCTGCCATATCAGTTTGAAGAAAGTGATAATGGCCTGCCTGTGATTAACACAGCGCAAGGAAATAAGAACCCAATTCAAGTATCTGCAGATATTCTTCGTGCACTCGGTCAACGTGCTGAGTCGACGTTAGGTGGTGAATTGGCTGGTGCCGTGATTACCGTCCCTGCGTACTTTGATGATGCACAACGTGCAGGTACCAAAGACGCAGCGCAACTTGCTGGTCTTCATGTGTTACGTCTTCTTAATGAACCCACTGCAGCTGCGATTGCTTATGGCTTGGATTCAGGTAAAGAAGGGGTAATCGCTGTTTATGACTTAGGCGGTGGTACGTTTGATATCTCTATCCTACGCCTGTCTAAAGGTGTCTTCGAAGTTTTAGCAACCGGTGGTGACTCTGCATTAGGCGGCGATGACTTTGACCATTTAATTGCGGATCATTTCCAAGAGCAAATGGGCTTGTTAGAGCTGACAGCAGAACAGAACCGTATTCTTCTAGACGCAGCAACAGAAGCGAAGATTGGCTTATCTGAAGCTGAAAGCGTTAATGTTGAAGCACTAGGTTGGTCTGGCTCTTTAACTCGTGAAGAGTTCGAAGAGATCATCAAGCCACTAGTTAAGAAAACGCTGCTTTCGTGCCGCCGAGCACTGAAAGATGCGGAAGTTGACGCGGATGAAGTACTAGAAGTCGTGATGGTAGGTGGTTCAACTCGTACCTTACTTGTTCGTGAAATGGTCGGTGGCTTCTTTGGTCGTACTCCATTAACCAGTATTAACCCTGATGAAGTGGTTGCGATTGGCGCATCGATTCAAGCGGATATCTTAGTTGGCAACAAGCCTGACTCTGAGATGCTGCTATTGGATGTTATCCCTCTGTCACTGGGTATCGAAACCATGGGTGGCTTAGTCGAAAAGATCATCCCTCGTAATACCACGATCCCAGTTGCTCGTGCACAAGAGTTTACCACGTTCAAAGACGGTCAAACTGCAATGACAGTACACACCGTGCAAGGCGAGCGTGAGATGGTTGATGACTGTCGTTCACTGGCTCGATTTGCTCTGAAAGGCATCCCGCCGATGACTGCAGGTGCTGCTCATATTCGTGTTACTTACCAAGTGGATGCTGATGGCCTGCTATCGGTTACCGCAATGGAGAAGAGCACTGGCGTTCAAGCTGAAATCCAAGTTAAGCCTTCTTACGGTCTAAGCGACAACGAAGTGGCTAGCATGCTGAAAGATTCGATGACGTTTGCAAAAGAAGACATGCAAGCGCGTGCTCTTGCTGAGCAACGCGTAGAAGCGGATCGCGTTATCGAAGGCCTTATCGCTGCAATGCAAGCCGACGGTGACGAGCTACTTGATGAGCAAGGCAAACAACAACTTGTTCAAGCGATTGAAGCACTGATTGAAGTGCGTAATGGCGACAACGCTGATGCTATTGAACTAGAAATTAAGAATACCGACAAAGCGAGCCAAGACTTTGCTTCTCGTCGTATGGATAAATCAATTCGTGCTGCACTGTCAGGTCAGTCAGTCGATAATATTTAATAGTTAGAGAATAGATAAACATGCCAAAGATTATTGTTTTACCTCACGAAGATCTATGTCCAGAAGGCGCTGTTTTAGAAGCAAAAACTGGTGAGACGGTTCTTGATGTTGCACTGAAGGCCGGTATTGGTATTGAACACGCATGTGAGAAATCGTGCGCATGTACAACATGTCACGTTGTGATTCGTGAAGGTTTTGATTCTTTAGAAGAGAGTGATGATCTAGAAGACGACATGCTAGATAAAGCATGGGGCTTAGAGATGGAATCTCGCTTGGGTTGCCAAGCTAAAGTGGCTGATACGGATCTTGTTGTAGAGATTCCAAAGTACACGTTGAACCTGGCTTCTGAAGACCATTAAGAACCTGTTCTCAGTCATGGCTAATACAGCGATGACTGAGAGAGTTATTGCTTAGACAAACATACTAAGAAAACTGGCCTAGAATATAGATCATAAAGGTGACCAAGCGTCGCTGATAAATATAAGGAAGTGTTATGAGCTTGAAGTGGATTGATTCGCGAGATATCGCAATTGAGCTATGTGATTTGTACCCTGATACTGATCCTAAAACGGTACGTTTTACCGATCTGCATCAATGGGTGCTAGATCTTGAAGAGTTCGACGACGAGCCTAACCACTCGAATGAGAAAATCTTAGAGGCTATTATTTTGTGCTGGATGGATGAGATGGATTAATCCTCTTGTCTAATGATTTGGTCGCGGGTTGGTATCAGTCCAATATAAAACGCAGCCAAGTTAACAATTCTTACTAAAAAAAGCGGACCTTATGGTCCGTTTTTTTATCAAAATGACATTTTCCTCCTACATAATGCTAACATCAGTGCGCTAATAAAAAATAATCAGAATCACACACTCACAGTGGTTCATGACAAGGAGAAATCATGTCTACACAGATGTCAGTATTTTTAAGTCAAGAAGCTGCCCAGCCTCAGTGGGGAGCAAGAGCTATTTTATCGTTCTCAGAAGCGGGAGCGACAATTCACATTGGTGAAGGCCACGATCTAGGCGCAGTTCAACGTGCGGGTCGTACGCTTGACGGACAAGGTATCGCATTCGTTTCACTTCGTGGTGAAGGTTGGGATCTAGAAAGCGTTTGGGCTTTCTACCAAGGCTACCGTGGACCAAAGAAAAAGAATGCATTGGAATGGGATGCACTTTCAGAAGCCGATCAAACTGAGCTTGAAGCTCGTATTCGCGCAACTGACTGGACGCGTGACATTATCAATAAAACCGCTGAAGAAGTGGCACCTCGTCAACTTGCGACAATGGCTGCAGAATACATCAAGTCAGTGGCACCAGCGGGCACTGTTAAAGCGAAGATTGTTAAAGACAAGGATCTACTAACCGAAGGTTGGGAAGGCATCTACGCGGTAGGTCGTGGCTCTGAGCGTACATCAGCAATGCTGCAACTGGACTTCAACCCAACAGGCGATGAAAACGCACCTGTATTTGCCTGTTTAGTCGGTAAAGGTATTACGTTCGATTCGGGCGGTTACAGTATCAAGCCAGGCCAATTCATGACAGCGATGAAAGCTGACATGGGTGGCGCAGCAACGATTACTGGTGGTTTAGGTCTTGCGATTGAACGCGGTCTTAACAAGCGCATCAAGCTTATTCTATGTTGCGCAGAGAACATGATCTCTGGTCGCGCATTGAAGCTTGGCGATATCATTACCTACAAAAACGGTAAAACAGTTGAGATCATGAACACTGATGCGGAAGGTCGCTTAGTGCTAGCTGATGGCCTGATGTACGCAAGTGCACAAAGCCCTGAGCTGATCATCGACTGTGCAACGCTAACAGGCGCGGCTAAAAACGCATTAGGTAACGACTACCACGCACTATTAAGCTTCGATGATGAGTTGTCTCACCAAGCGCTAACAGCGGCAAACCAAGAGAAAGAAGGCTTATGGCCACTGCCTCTTGCTGATTTCCACCGTGGTATGTTGCCTTCAAACTTTGCTGATCTTTCAAACATCAGCACAGGCGATTACACACCGGGTGCAAGTACAGCAGCGGCATTCCTTTCTTACTTTGTAGATGATTACAAAAAAGGTTGGATTCATATGGATTGCGCGGGTACTTACCGTAAGTCAGCAAGTGACAAGTGGGCGGCAGGCGCAACGGGTATGGGCGTTCGCACACTGGCTCGTCTTCTTATCGACCAAGCAAAATAATAATAAGGGTGAGCGGTATTTTGTGCCGCTCATTCATAAAGCTCAGATCGAAAGATCTCAGTAATTTCAGTATTTAATAACAAAAAAATGAAGTGAAGGAATCCCTATGGCTCTAGAAAGAACGTTCTCAATTGTTAAGCCGGATGCAGTTAAGCGTAACCTTGTTGGTGAAATCTACCACCGTATCGAAAAAGCAGGCCTAGAAATTATTGCTGCTAAAATGGTTCGTCTTACTGAAGAGCAAGCGAGTGGCTTCTACGCTGAACATGAAGGCAAAGAGTTCTTCCCAGCTCTTAAAGAGTTTATGACTTCTGGTCCTATCATGGTTCAAGTGCTTGAAGGCGAAAACGCTATCGCTCGTTACCGTGAACTTATGGGTAAAACAAACCCAGAAGAAGCGGCATGCGGTACTATCCGTGCTGACTACGCAATCAGCATGCGTTACAACTCAGTTCACGGCAGCGACAGCCCTGAGTCTGCAGCTCGCGAAATCGAATTCTTCTTCCCAGAATCTGAAATTTGCCCACGCTCAGCTCAATAATCGGCACTGCAAATTATTCTAAAGGCTTCACCTCGGTGAGGCCTTTTTTGTAAGTGGATTTTACGCTCTCGATAATCAATTTAGTCGTCATTCTCGAAAGCGACGAAGGAGCGTAATCGGGAATCTGTTTTTGTTATTGGAGATTCCAGATACTTCGTTCCTCAGTTCTGGAATGACGGGGAACTTTGGAGCAACCATCTCGTGGTAAATATTATCGAGCAATTGGTGATTATTTACGTCATTCCCGAAAGCGACGAAGGAGTGTAATCGGGAATCTTTGTTTAAATTGGCTAATCTCAGGCCGATAAATACAATTGTTCAAATTTTAATCGCTTAAGTTTGAATGTCTTAATAAACACAGGGTTTTACAATGCTTGTTGAAGTTGCGTAAAGCCTGTACAATTCGCGCCCTTAATTATTGTTCCGTCATTGAGAGGCATCATGACCACAGCTAAAGTCAATCTACTCGATTTTGATCGTAAAGGTCTTCGTAAATTTTTCACAGAAGAACTGAATGAGAAAGCGTTTCGAGCAGAGCAAGTGATGAAGTGGATTTATCACTTCGGTGTCGATGACTTCGAACAAATGAACAACATCAACAAAAAGTTACGTGAGAAACTTCAACGTCGCTGTGAGATTGTTGCACCTGTTGTTTCTGAAGCTCAACACTCTTCAGATGGCACAATTAAATGGGCGATGAGCGTTGGCGACCAAGACGTTGAAACGGTATACATCCCAGATGGTGACCGTGCGACGCTATGTGTATCTTCACAGGTTGGTTGTGCACTTGAATGTAAGTTCTGTTCTACAGCTCAACAAGGCTTCAACCGTAACCTAAAAGTTTCAGAGATTGTTGGCCAAATCTGGCGTGCATCTCGCGAAATCGGCCTAGAAAAAGAAACCGGTCGTCGTCCAATTACTAACGTTGTAATGATGGGTATGGGCGAGCCTCTATTGAACATGAAGAACCTAATGCCATCATTAGAAATCATGCTTGATGATCTAGGTTTCGCACTGTCTAAGCGTCGTGTAACCGTATCAACTTCTGGTGTTGTTTCTGGCCTTGACCAAATGACAGACAACATCGATGTCGCATTGGCTATTTCTCTACATGCGCCAAACGATGCACTACGTAGCCAAATCATGCCGATCAACGACCGTTGGGATATCCAAGACTTCCTAGCATCTGTTCGTCGTTACATTGCATCTTCAAATGCTAACCGCGGTAAAGTAACGGTTGAGTACGTGCTATTGGATCATGTGAATGATGATATGGACCACGCACGTGAACTTGCAGAGCTAATGAAAGAGACGCCTTGTAAGATCAACTTGATTCCATTCAACCCTTACCCGGGTTCGCCTTATAAGAAGCCAAGCAACTCTCGTATTGATCGCTTCCAAAAAACGCTGATGGAATACAACTACACAGTAACCGTTCGTAAGACTCGTGGTGATGATATTGATGCCGCGTGTGGTCAGTTAGTCGGTGATGTGATTGATAGAACCAAACGTACCAAAATGATCAAAGCAGCCTCTGAAGCGAACTTGATTGCCGGTGGTGTGATTGAAGTAAAAGCGGTATAAAACGCGATTAGAACCTAAACAAGCCAGAAGTCTTCCTTCTGGCTTGTTGCTTTTCTGGGGTGCAGTTTTTGATTTTTTGGACTTCTTGCCCACGCTTTCTTACATTTTTCGTCAAATTTTGGACAAAACCATGAGCTGACGGTAAATTTTGTTTAAAGTGTTTTTGCCTTGTAATGGCATTAGCTTATGATTAACTAATCTTAAATTAATTTAAGTGCTCGCTTGCTACTGATCATCAATATGTCTATTTAGGTTGGCTACTTGATAAACTAGCTTCCTGAGAAGGTCATCCATAATAAATGAATGATGTTCGCCTTTAAGGGTTGATGATTTAGATAGCAGGAAAAATTCCACATAACGTGGGTTGTTAGATTGAGCTTAAACGACAATAAGAAAACGCTCTCCTCAACCTGCGATAATACTTTAGAAGTTCACTCTCTATGAACACAGAACAAGATACACAAGCGCAAGAAAACGTAGCTCCAGCTTTGGAAGCGGGAACGCTGCTTAAGAACAAACGAGAATCTCTTGGTTTAACGCAAAAGCAGATTTCTGATCGCTTGAAACTTCGCGTTACTCTGATCCAACAAATTGAAGAAAACCAATTCGAGTCAGATCAAGTGGCGACGTTTATGCGTGGCTATATTCGTTCATACGCGAAATACGTCAATCTTGACGAAAAAGTCGTATTGAGTGCGCTGCATCATGCCGGTGATGCTCAGCATCAAGAGCAAGAAATGCTGAGTTTTTCTCGTAAGACCAAAACCGAGAAGCACAACAGCCGTATTATGATCCTGACTTGGAGCATTTTTGCGGTCATTGCGGGTATCTCCTCACTTTGGTGGTGGCAGAACCAACAGCAAGACACCCTATCTCAATCTTTAGCGAATACCGAAAGCTCAGAAGAGCTCGCGGTAGAAGAATCACTTGCCCCTGAATTCACATCTTTAGAAGTGATTGAAGCTGAACAAAATGAAGCGGGTGCTTCTGTTGTTGAAGATACTGAAGGCCTTGCTGCGATAAGCGATGCGGAAGATACTTCAGATGCTGTTACTCCAGCTGACGAAACTCCTGCACAACAAGCAACAGAGACAGAGCCAACTGCTGAAGTTGCTGCGAATGCAGAAGCGGTTGAAGCAAGCACTGCTCCTGAAGCTGTGGCTAACGAGCTAGTGATGCAGTTCTCTGCTGATTGCTGGATCCAAGTAAAAGATGCAACGGGTAAAACCTTGTCGACTGGCATCAAAAAAGCAGGTCAGTCGTTAAATCTTTCAGGAACTGCGCCATATAAAGTGATTCTAGGTGCGCCAGAAGGCGTATCAATGACATTTGCAAGTGAACCTGTCGACCTTTCTGGGTATACTTCAGGCAAAGTAGCTAGAATAACCTTACCTTAGAGTTAATATGCAACACGAATCTCCTATTATTCGTCGCAAATCAACCCGTATTTATGTGGGTGATGTGCCGATCGGTGATGGCGCACCAATTGCTGTGCAATCCATGACCAACACAAGAACAACAGATGTAGCCGCGACCGTTGCTCAAATTAGAGCTCTGGAAAAAGTTGGCGCTGATATCGTTCGCGTATCTGTACCGACTATGGATGCCGCTGAAGCCTTTAAGCTAATCAAGCAGCAGGTCTCTGTTCCTTTGGTTGCTGATATTCACTTCGACTACCGTATCGCCCTAAAAGTGGCCGAATACGGCGTTGACTGTCTGCGTATTAACCCAGGCAACATCGGTAACGAAAGCCGTATCCGCTCAGTTGTTGATTGTGCACGTGATATGAATATTCCGATTCGTATTGGTGTTAACGGCGGTTCTCTTGAGAAAGAGATCCAAGAGAAATACACAGAACCTACAGCAGAAGCGCTTGTTGAATCAGCAATGCGTCATGTAGATATCCTAGACCGTCTGAACTTTGATCAATTCAAAGTCAGCGTGAAGGCTTCTGATGTATTCCTTGCTGTCGGTTCTTACCGTTTGCTGGCTAAGCAGATTGATCAACCTCTCCACCTTGGTATTACCGAAGCGGGTGGTGCGCGTGCAGGCTCTGTGAAGTCAGCGGTAGGTTTAGGTATGCTTCTTTCTGAAGGTATCGGCGATACGCTGCGTATATCGCTAGCGGCTGATCCGGTTGAAGAGATCAAAGTTGGCTTTGATATTCTTAAATCTTTGCGCATTCGTTCGCGTGGCATCAACTTCATTGCGTGCCCGAGCTGTTCTCGTCAAGAGTTCGATGTTATTAACACCGTTAATGCCCTTGAAGAACGCTTAGAAGACGTGATTACTCCAATGGATGTGTCAATCATCGGTTGTGTGGTTAACGGCCCTGGTGAAGCAGAAGTGTCTCACTTAGGTTTAGCCGGTAGTGCTCGTAAGAGTGCCTTCTACGAAGACGGTAAGCGTCAGAAAGAGCGCTTCGACAACGATGACCTTGTCGACAAACTTGAAGCTAAGATTCGTGCAAAAGCGTCAGTGCTTGATAAAGCAAATCGCATTGATGTAGAAAACTTAGAAGATTAATACAACGCGATGGGGTGTGATTGTCTATTCGCACTAACACCTGGTCGTGAGAAATTACGGAATAAATACTGTGGCTAAAAATATCCAAGCAATTCGAGGCATGAACGACTGCCTTCCAACTCAATCACCACTGTGGCAGAAAGTAGAAAGCGCAGTTAAAAACGTGGTGAGTGCATACGGTTACAACGAAGTACGTATGCCTATCGTTGAAGAAACAAACCTATTTAGCCGTGCAGTTGGTGAAGAGACAGACGTTGTTTCTAAAGAGATGTACACCTTTGACGACCGCAATGGCGATAGCCTAACGCTGCGTCCAGAAGGCACAGCAGGTTGTGTTCGTTCATGTATTCAAAACAGCCTTATCAACCGTGATGAACAGCGCCTATGGTACATGGGCCCTATGTTCCGTCACGAGCGTCCTCAAAAAGGTCGTTACCGTCAATTCCACCAATGTGGTGTTGAAGTGTTTGGCCTAGACGGTCCAGACGTTGACGCAGAACTTATCATGATGACAGCACGTCTATGGCGTGAGCTAGGCATCGACAAGCACGTTCGCTTAGAGCTGAACTCAATCGGTTCTCAAGAAGATCGCGTTAGCTACCGCACTGCGTTAGTGGCTTTCCTTGAGCAACACATTGATGTGCTTGACGAAGACTGCAAACGTCGCATGCACACTAACCCTCTACGTGTACTTGATACTAAGAACCCTGATGTTCAAGCTATCTTAGGTGACGCACCTCGACTATCTGAATATCTAGGTGAAGAATCGAAGCAACATTTTGCTGGTTTGTGTGAACTTCTTGACGCTGTTGGTATCGAATACCAAGTTAATGAGCGTCTAGTACGTGGCCTAGATTACTACAACCGCACCGTATTTGAGTGGATCACAGATAGCCTTGGTGCTCAAGGTACAGTATGTGGCGGCGGTCGTTACGATGGTCTTGTTGAGCAACTAGGCGGCAAAGCAACAAATGCAGTTGGCTTCGCAATGGGTCTAGAGCGTCTGGTTCTGATGATGGAAACGCTAGAGCTAACAGAAGTTCGTCGTAGCGTTGATGTATACGTAGTTGCTGCTGGCGAAGGTACTATGATCGCGGGCATGCAGTTAGCGAATCAGTTACGCGACACCGTTGAAGGCGTGCGTGTAATGAACCACTTCGGTGGTGGTAACTTCAAGAAGCAATTCAAACGTGCTGACAAAGTAGGTGCTGTTGTGGCGCTGGTACTTGGTGAGAACGAAGTTGCTGACAATACAGTTGTGTTAAAAGATCTGGTTGGCGGCGAGCAAGAAACCGTGTCTCAAACGGAAGTTGCAGAGAAAGTTGCTGCGCTAATCTAATTAGCCATTGAGCAAACGCTCATAATGAATACTAACGTCAGCACTATGCTGGCGTTTAAAGAATTAAAGAGGACAGGAAGTGGAACTTTACGATAGCGAAGAGCAACAAGTTGAAGCCATTAAAGATTGGTGGAAAGAGAACGGTAAAGCCGTAATCTTTGGTGCGGTTATTGGTTTAGGTGGTCTATTTGGCTGGCGCTATTACCAAGATTCAGTAGTTGAAGCGCGTGAAGCAGCTTCAGAAAGCTACACCTCTGTAATTTCAGCTCTTGATGTTAAGGGTGTTGATGCTCAATCTGATATTCAAGCTTTCATCGACGCAAACAAAGATGCTGAGTACTCAGTACTTGCTGCTATGCAACTAGCAAAAGTACAAGTACAAGCAGGCGATCTAGCGGCGGCACTTGAACAGCTCGAGTGGGCAAAATCGGCAACTAAGGACGCGGCACTTGCGCCACTACTTACTTACCGTATTGCACGTATTAAAGCTGAGCAAGGTGAATTTGACGCAGCACTGACTGATCTTGCTGCTATGACAGATGAATCTTGGAAAGGCCGTGTTGCTGAACTGCGTGGTGATATCTCACTTCGTAAAGGCGACACAGACGCAGCATACAGTGCTTACACAGAAGCACAGCAAGCTGTTGACGCTAGCCAAACGCTTCAAATCAAACTTGACGACCTAGCTAAATAAGGCGCTTTGAATGAAGAAGATGTTTCCAAAAGCGGCGTTGTGTGCGATTGCTCTTGGCCTACTAGCTGGCTGTGCGGGTGAAGAAGACACCGTAATCATGGCTCCAGTCCCAACGGTAAACAGCGAGTTCACTCCTAGTCAGGAATGGTCTACGTCGGTTGGTGATGGTGTTGGTCACTACTTTTCAAAACTAACGCCAGAATTGGCTTACGACAAAGTGTTTGTTGCAAGCCGTGAAGGTATGGTTAAAGCGCTTGATCCTGATACAGGTAAAGCGCTGTGGAAAGTCGATCTTGAGAAAGACGTATTGGCTCGTTTATCGGGTGGCTTAACGGCGGCTTACGGTAAAGTTTTTGTTGGTTCTGAAAATGGCGAAGTGATCGCACTGGAAGAATCGACCGGTGAAGAGCTGTGGCGTGTATCAGTCAATGGCGAGGTGCTTGCATCCCCAGCAACTGATAGCAACATGGTCATTGTTCATACCAGTCGCGGTATGTTGATCGCGTTAGATCAAGCAAGCGGTGAACAAAAATGGACCATCAGTACGGAAGTACCAAGCCTAACACTGCGTGGCGATAGCTCGCCTGTTGCAGTTTCTGGTGGTGTATTCTGGGGTACAGCAAATGGTCGTCTAGCTGCGGCTATCGTTGATCGTGGTCAGCTTATTTGGCAACAGCCAGTAGGCACACCAAAAGGTGCAACGGAAATTGATCGTTTGGTTGATGTTGATGCATCTCCAATTGTTCTTGGTGGCACCCTGTATACCGTAGGTATCAATGGTCAGCTGATTGCTATCGACCTTCGTTCTGGTAAGCCAATTTGGAAACGTAACTACTCATCAGCGATTGATTTAGCAAGTGATGGTAGCCGTTTGTTCGTTGTTACCGACAAAGACCATGTGGTTGCGGTTGATGCGCGTAGTGGTACTGAACTGTGGAGCACTCCATTGTTAGAAAACCGCTTACTGACAGCACCTGCTATTATTAATGGTTATGTAGTCGTGGGTGATACTGAAGGTTATCTGCACTGGTTGGATCGTTCATCGGGTGAGTTTGTTGCTCAACAGCTTGTCGATGATAGCGGCTTTGCGGTTGCACCAATTGAACTGCCTGAAGGCTACTTAGTGACGACTCGCAATGGCGATGTAAAGAAACTAACGATTAGCCAATAAAAGCGTGATATAATTCACAGTCGGCTCCTGGTTGGTAACAGCCAGGAGCCGTTTTGTTGTTAAAAATTAATAAACCGTGTGGTTATAGGTAAGAGTTTAAACTTGCGAACAAGTGCTTACCTATAACTACATTTAGAGAAGAAATTGTAGAGGTTGTTATGGTACCTGTTGTTGCTCTAGTAGGGCGTCCGAACGTAGGTAAATCTACGTTATTTAACCGATTGACTCGAACTCGTGATGCATTGGTTGCGGATTTCCCTGGCTTAACGCGTGACCGTAAATACGGTCATGCTCATTTTAGCGAGCATGACTTTATTGTTATTGACACTGGCGGTATCGACGGTACTGAAGAAGGTGTTGAAACTAAAATGGCTGAACAGTCGCTAGCGGCGATTGATGAAGCTGATGTCGTTCTATTTATGGTAGATGGCCGTGCGGGTCTAACACCTTCAGACGTGGCGATTGCTAAGCACCTACGTCAACTAGAAAAGCCTTCAATGCTAGTAGTAAACAAGGTTGATGGTATCGACCCTGATGCTGCAAGTGCTGACTTCTGGCAACTAGGTGTAGAAGACATGTACCAAATCGCTGCGGCGCATGGTCGTGGTGTTACTGCACTTATTGACCTTGCTCTTAACCCATTCGCAGAAGCGCTAAAAGCTGAGAATGGCGAAGTAAGCGACTTAACTGAGTTTGAAGACGAAGAAGAAGAGCAGGTTGAATTTACAGAAGAAGAAGCTGAAGCAGAATTCAAGCGTCTTCAAGATCAACCGATCAAACTAGCGATCATTGGCCGTCCTAACGTAGGTAAATCAACGCTAACGAACCGTATTCTTGGTGAAGAGCGTGTGGTTGTTTACGATATGCCAGGTACGACTCGTGACTCTATCTACATCCCAATGCAGCGTGACGAGCGTGAATACGTTCTAATCGATACTGCGGGTGTTCGTCGTCGTAAAAACATCAACGAAACGGTAGAGAAGTTCTCAGTGGTTAAAACACTGAAAGCGATTGAAGATGCTAACGTTGTATTGCTGCTTATCGATGCTCGCGAAAACATCTCTGATCAAGATCTAAGCTTGCTAGGCTTTGCGTTGAACGCTGGTCGTTCAATTGTTATTGCCGTAAACAAGTGGGATGGCCTAGATAACGACGTTAAAGAACGCGTTAAGAAAGAGCTAGACCGTCGCTTAGGCTTCGTTGATTTCGCACGTATTCACTTTATCTCTGCACTTCACGGTACAGGTGTTGGTCACTTGTTTGAGTCTGTACAAGAAGCTTACAAGTCAGCGACTACTCGTGTTGGTACTTCTGTGCTAACTCGTATCATGAAGATGGCGACTGATGATCACCAACCGCCTATGGTTCGTGGCCGTCGTGTGAAACTGAAATACGCGCACGCTGGTGGCTACAACCCACCGATTATCGTTATCCACGGCAACCAAGTTCGTAACTTGCCAGATTCATACAAACGATTCTTGATGAACTACTACCGTCGTTCACTAGAAATCATGGGTACACCTATTCGCATTCAATTCCAGAACAGCGAGAACCCATTTGAAGCTAAGACAAACAAGCTGACAATTTCTCAAGAACGTAAACGTAAGCGTATGATGAGCATGGTTAAAGGTCGTAAGTAAACCTTTCCAATAGATTTGATACCCGAGCCTGTCTCGGGTATTTTTTTAAGCAAAATTCACGTTAAGCCATAACAATATGTTTTTATCATCATGGCTTAACGAATCAGACTAGATTCCAGAAGAAGAACGATATGACTACTAGCGATTTGACTACACCTGTGTCAGCAATCACACCAACCATCACTCAATTTTGTCATCAGGCTTGGCAGATCAATGCTAAAGCGCAGTACGTTGAAAGCGATGACAGCAAAACTTACCTGATCACCGACGTGACACCCTTCCACCCAGTGAGTCACATTTGGCCAGATCACCCTGCAGACCAAGGCTTTGTGAGTGTTGGTGACGTGCAATTTCCCGTTGAAGACTGCCTTGTTGGTGCTATAGAACAATCTACTGGCAAGCTTCATATCGCAGCAGATATCCCTGTTAAGCGTGATACGGAAGGGTGGGCGTTTGTTGTTGTCCACCAGCTACCTACATCTGCTTCTATGATTAAGGTTAACGACGAAGTCGTGTTGTCGGTTGATAAAGAGTACCAAGCCAGTTTGAGCCGTGGTCACAGTGCTGGCCACATCGCTTTCCTAGCCTTGAATAAAGTATTGGCTGAGAGCTACTGGCGTAAAGATGCGGACAGAAAAGATCCGCTTGGCAGTTACGACTTCAATAGTTATGCACAAGTGACGAGCTTTGTGACTCCAGAGCTGTGTACCGATAAGTATCGCTTAGGCAAAACCCTGAAGAAGCGCGGTTTGAACGTTGCAGACATGCTAGCAAATCTTGATGACATCGAAGCTGATATCAACCAAATGCTTGCGGGCTGGCTTGCAGAGCCGACGCCAGTTGCGATGAGACTAGAAGGCGAGGCGTTAACAGACTCTCGTTACTGGGAGTGGCAGCTTGACGCAGATACTCAGGTCACTATTCCTTGTGGTGGCACACACATTGGAAATACCTCAGAACTTGGTGCGCTGTCCGTTAAGCTGACCCAGCTAGATGGCCAAAACATTGAAATGCTGACGCATGTAATTCGATGATTTAGACTACAGATCGAAATGGCTTGTGCTGTTTATTTTATTTTTACATGTCACTTTTGATATAAATGACTATTTGAAATTGAAATGCAGCATATGTAACTTATGCTTTCGGTGTGTGGTGATATAAATATTCTTTTTGGGGTAGATCGCTGATCAAAATAGATAAAGCGAAAGATCAACCTATGATCTTCGATTGTGTGTCGTACTAATTTAGTGTGTTATTATTAACCAATAACAAGCTTGCATAAGAACAAGTTGTACCCGATTACACAATTGAAAGCCTTAGTGAATGGAACAACAATTTTTATTAGAAGGTCATCGAGCCGTCAATAGCTTGCTACGGAAGCTTGCGCTTGGGATGGATCGCAAAGATTTAAATCACAAGATTATTCAGCTTACCGAGCAGCGCATGGCTTCAATTTTACTGCTCAACTCAGAGTCTAAAACGTTACACCTTGAGTATGCTCCAAACCTGCCTGATTTTTACAATCAACAGATTGAAGGGATAGGAATTGGTGCGGGGATAGGCTCTTGTGGCGAGGCAGCTGCGCTTAAGAAAGCAGTGATGGTCTCCAACATAAATGCACACCCAAACTGGGCACCTTTTCTGGTCTTAACCAATCAAGCGAATTTACATGCCTGTTGGTCGGTCCCCATTATCTCGTCGCGCGGTAATGTGTTGGTTACCTTCGCTATTTATAGCCAGTACATCTCTGAACCACATGAATTTGAGCTCGAGATCTTAGAGCTACTGGCTTCCCTGTATTCGGTAGCACTAGAGAAGTTTGAGCTGGAGAACCAGCTAAACTTTTTCGCTAATCGAGATTCTTTAACCCATTGCTTGAATCGTCGCGCATTGTTTAATGAAGCGGAGAAAGTGTTGGCCAAGCGATGCTTTTCTGAAAAGGTGATGGCGTGTTTGTTTGTTTGTTGATGTCGATAAGTTCAAATCGATAAATGATACCTATGGCCACAGTTTCGGTGACGATGTGCTGTTGGCGGTTGCCGAAGTTCTTGATGAGGCAACCACAGCATGTGCCAAGATAGGCCGTTATGGTGGCGATGAGTTTGTGGTGTTCTCTTGCTTTGATGATCAAGAAAGCGTTGTTAGCTTCTACCACAGCTTAGAGAAAGCACTGCAACAAGCGCTTTATATCAATGATGTGCAGTTCTCAGTGAGTGTTGGGTTGTCTTGTGAGAAAGATCCTCAAGGATTAGACCAGTTGATCGCACAAGCTGATAAGAACATGTACCAAATCAAGCAAGCGAAGTCTCAGCGGTAGTAGATTGTAAAAATAGTAGTGAATTAGGAAATGCTAATGAGTGAAAATATCTGCCCTAAGTGCCAGTCTGAGCTAGCTTGGGATGGCAAGTATCATTGTGAAAGTTGTCAGGCTCACTTTACTAAAGTTGGGTTTTGCCCTGAGTGCAGCAGCCAACTTGAGAAGCTTCAAGCCTGTGGTGCGGCGAGCTATTTTTGCAACGGTGATTGCAACGAGTTGAAATCAAAGTCGAGAGTAAAATTCGAATTTCAACCTGCGGAATAGCCTTAAACTACATGGTTTGAACGACCATCGGTGATGTTATACCAGAGACTCAATACTAAAGTGTTGGGTCTTTTTTGTATCTGAAGAACAGGAATGTGTCATCTTGGTTCATTCCCACCGTCACTGCACCAGTATGAAACATAGTTACATGATTGCTATGCACTCTATTGGTGTGAGTTTCTTTTAAATTCTATTAATACAATTACTTATAAATAATTTCGTTGGTTTATAAGTTTGGCACTCTTCTTGTAACTCTGTAATTGAATAACAAAAATACAATTATGGAGTAATATCATGAACAAGGTGTTCAATTTATCGCTAGCTGCACTGTGTACAACACTTTCATTTTCTTCTGCAACAGTGTTTGCTGCTGATGAGACCATCAAGGTCGGTGTTCTACACTCACTCTCTGGCACCATGGCGATCAGTGAGACAACGCTAAAAGATACCGTGCTAATGCTCATCGAAGAGCAGAACAAAAAGGGCGGTTTGCTTGGTAAGAAGCTAGAGCCTGTCGTGGTTGACCCTGCGTCAAACTGGCCGCTATTTGCTGAGAAAGCGCGTGAGCTTATCGAAAAAGAGAAAGTGGATGTGGTGTTCGGTGGTTGGACGTCGGTATCACGTAAATCCATGCTACCTGTCTTTGAAGAACTCAACAGCATCCTTTTCTACCCAGTACAGTATGAAGGTGAAGAGTCTTCTAAAAACGTTTTCTACACCGGTGCCGCGCCAAACCAACAAGCGATCCCAGCAGTGGATTACTTGATGGAAGAGCTTGAAGTCGAGCGCTGGGTACTTGCAGGTACCGATTACGTTTATCCACGTACAACCAATAAGATCTTAGAAGCCTACCTAAAAGATAAAGGTGTCGCAGAAGAAGACATCATGATCAACTACACGCCATTTGGTCACTCTGATTGGCAATCTATCGTTTCAGACATCAAAAAGTTCGGTGAAGCTGGCAAGAAAACCGCTGTGGTTTCTACTGTAAACGGCGATGCGAACGTACCTTTCTATAAAGAGCTAGGCGCTCAAGGCATTTCATCTGAAGACATCCCAGTTATTGCATTCTCTGTTGGTGAAGAAGAACTGTCAGGCATGGACACAGAACCATTGGTTGGTCATCTAGCGGCATGGAACTACTTCATGAGTGTTGATACTGAAGCTAATGAAGAGTTCGTTGAAACGTGGCAGTCGTTCATCAAGAGTGAAAAGCGTGTCACCAATGACCCAATGGAAGCGCACTATGTTGGCTTCAATATGTGGGCTCAAGCGGTCACTAATGCGGGCACAACCGATCCTGAATCTGTGCAAGATGCCTTGATTGGCGTGTCTGTACCTAACCTTTCTGGCGGCTACTCTACCATGCTGCCAAACCACCACATTACTAAACCAGTCCTGATCGGTGAAATCCAAGACGATGGTCAATTCGATATCGTTTGGGAAACCACAGGTCTCGTTGCGGGTGACGCTTGGTCGAGTTACCTACCTGAATCAGCGAAGCTGTTCTCTAGCTGGTCTAAGCCATTCTCATGTGGTGCGTTTAACGTCGAAACCAAGAAGTGTTCTGGCGGTAACTAGAGCGTTAATTTAGGAACATTGAGCCTCCTTGTTTGCGAAGAAAGCATCTGTGTAAGAGGTGTAGCAAACGGAAGGCTCATCGTTTCAACTAACAATAATTCTCCACATGTCCACTGAGCAAAAATAACAATATCTAGCTAGGTGGATTAAGGAAGCAGGGATGAAAAACGTATTGAACGTACTTAAGGCGCTATTGCTTATGGCAGTCAGTGCTCAGTTGGCTTTTGCTGGAATAACGGATGAAGCTAGCTTTACCAAGGCGCTAGTTGGTAAGAAAACATCGGATAAAGAATTAGCTATCGATTGGGTGATTGAGACGCAAACGGAAGATGTGTCGAAAGCTATTTTAGATGGCTGGTTAAACGGAAACCTTTACTACTTCAATGAGAAACAGAGCGAGCAGTACAAACAGCTCTACCTCATTCAAAGTATCAAAACAGCGACGTCAGCTCAGTCAGTATGGGATGATTCAACGCTTAATATCGAGAATGCGAGACAGTTTAAAAAGGTTCGTGTGAATAACAAACTTCGCGGGATATTACGCGGGGAAATAGCCTCGATTGGACTGAACAGCGGCAACCCTGATGTGCGTTATAAGGCGGTTTTGGATTTGTTAGGAACCAAAGGCGCTGACATTATCGAACGACTAACTGAACTCAGAGCCAATGAATCAGATGGCAAAGTAGCTGAGCTAATGGATTTGTCGTTAGCGATTGCCACTTCTCTTAATAACAGTGCCACCATTGAAGATCGTGTGGCTTCAATTGAACGAGTTGGCGACTTCAAACACTCGGTGGTTCTGAAAACACTGAACCAACTACTGAACAGTGAGCAAGATCCAAGCATTACCGCTGCAGCAGAACGTGCGATGGATAGCTATCAACAAAGCCAAGCACTCTATTCGGGTGTAGAAACAGTATTCTTCGGTTTGAGTTTAGGCTCGGTATTGGTACTGGCAGGCATTGGCTTAGCGATTACCTTTGGTGTGATGGGCGTTATCAACATGGCTCATGGCGAGCTGATCATGATTGGCGCTTACACCACCTACGTATTGCAGTTGTTGATGCCGAATCATATTGGCCTAGCGCTGATACTTTCCATTCCAGCGGCATTCATTGTTTCTGGCTTAGTGGGCATTGCGATTGAGCGAAGTGTGATTCGTCATCTTTATGGTCGTCCATTGGAAACCTTACTCGCGACCTTTGGTATTAGCTTAATCTTGCAGCAGGCTGTTCGTTCTATTTTCTCTCCTTTGAACCGCTCAGTGAGCACGCCTGAATGGATGTCTGGAGCACTTCAATTAAACCCAATGTTGTCCCTGACCTACAACCGCCTTTACATCATTCTCTTCTGTGGTTTGGTGTTTATGGGCTTATTAATGGTTCTGAAAAAGACACCACTAGGTTTGCAGGTTCGTGCGGTTTCTCAAAACCGTGGCATGGCTCGTGCGATGGGTATTCGTTCAGAGCGAGTTGATGCGATGACCTTCGGTTTAGGCTCTGGCGTTGCGGGTGTTGCAGGCGTGGCACTGTCTCAACTGACCAACGTTGGCCCTAATATGGGACAGGCGTACATCATCGACTCATTCATGGTGGTGGTATTCGGCGGTGTTGGCAACCTATGGGGCACGCTAGTCGCAGGCTTAAGCCTTGGTCTGTTCAATAAAATTTTAGAACCATGGGCTGGTGCGGTTCTCGCCAAGATTCTGGTACTGGTTTTCATCATTCTATTTATTCAAAAACGCCCACGCGGACTCTTCCCGCAACGTGGTCGTGCGGCTGAAGGTTAAGGACAACATCATGCAGTCAAAATCATTTGTACTTTCGGCAATGCGTGGTGACAAAGGTGGCCAACTGACCATCCTTGCCATTCTAGCGGCCGTTATTCTTATCCCACTGGCTAACACCATGTTACCAAGTGGGCACCCGCTCCATGTAGAGACTTTTACTATCTCGCTGATGGGCAAATATCTGAGCTACGCAATGTTGGCGTTGGCGCTCGATCTGGTGTGGGGCTATCTCGGAATCTTGAGCCTTGGCCACGGTGCTTTCTTTGCGCTTGGTGGTTATGCGATGGGCATGTACTTAATGCGTCAGATTGGTGACCGTGGGGTTTATGGTGATCCAATCCTACCTGACTTTATGGTGTTCCTTGATTGGTCTGCGTTGCCGTGGTTCTGGCAGGGCTTTGATCAGTTCTGGTTTGCCTGCTTAATGGTGGTGTTGGTGCCGGGCGCATTGGCTTACTTGTTCGGTTATTTAGCTTTCCGCTCTCGTGTGTCCGGGGTGTATCTTTCTATCATGACTCAGGCATTAACTTACGCATTGATGCTGGCATTTTTCCGCAACGAAATGGGCTTTGGTGGCAACAACGGACTGACGGATTTCAAAGACATCATCGGTCTGAGTTTGCAGAGTGATGCGGTCAAGATAGGTCTGTTTGTCGCGACTGGTATTGCGCTTATTCTCAGCTACATAGCTTGTCGCATGGTGGTGACCAGCCGATTAGGTCGTGTGGCATTAGCGATTCGTGATACGGAATCACGCACTCGCTTTATGGGCTACGACGTCGATGGTATCAAGCTGTGGGTGTTCGTGCTTTCTGCGGTTATCGCCGGTATTGCCGGGGCTTTATATGTCCCTCAAGTGGGTATTATCAATCCGGGAGAATTTGCTCCTCTTAACTCGATTGAGATTGTGGTTTGGGTAGCCTTAGGCGGTCGTGCCACTCTGTTTGGTGCCATTGTCGGTGCATTGATCATCAACTACGCCAAGAGTTGGTTTACGGTTGAGTTCCCGGAGGTGTGGCTGTTTGCTCTGGGTGGACTATTCGTACTCTCAACCATGTACTTCCCACAAGGTGTGATTGGCTTTGTCAGTGAAAAGTGGCAGCAGCTGCGCAAGGCATCAAATGGGAAAAACCAAGATAAAGATAAGGATGATCAGCACAAGGCCAAGGAGGTGATCGCATGACCACATTTAATAGCGTAAAGGAATCGGTTCAGGCGTTCACTCGTCGAGACGAAGTCTTTGATTACCTCAAACCCGATATTCATCCTGCCATCGATACTCGACATAACGTGCTGTTGTATGTCGAAGGCGTCAATAAAAGCTTCGATGGTTTCCAAGCGATAAACGACCTCAACCTCTACATCAAAGAGGGAGAGCTGCGCTGCATCATCGGTCCTAATGGCGCAGGTAAAACCACCATGATGGACATCATTACCGGGAAAACTAAGCCAGATACTGGCGAAGTGTGGCTAGGTTCGAACATCAATTTATTGAAGATGAACGAAGCTGAAATTGCCAACGCAGGCGTTGGGCGTAAATTCCAAAAACCGACCGTGATTGAGTGTTTAACTGTGTGGCAGAACCTTGAATTAGCCATGGCCGGTGACCGCTCAGTGTGGGCGACGTTCACCGCTGTGATGTCTGGTGAACAGAAAGACAAATTGACCTCGGTACTTGAGCTGATTCATTTAAAAGACGAAGCGGCGAATTTGGCAGGTAACCTGTCTCACGGACAAAAGCAGTGGTTAGAGATCGGCATGCTATTGATGCAAAACCCTAAGCTGTTGCTGGTGGATGAACCCGTGGCAGGTATGACTCACCAAGAAATGGACCGCACCTCTGAACTTCTTAACTCGCTAGCAGGTAAGCACTCGGTGGTTGTAGTTGAACACGATATGGATTTCGTTCGTTCGATTGCTAGCCACGTCACCGTGCTTCATCAAGGTCACGTGTTGGCAGAAGGCACCATGGATCAAGTGCAGGCTCACCCTGAAGTTAAACAAGTTTATCTCGGAGAATAGGATGCTAGAGGTTAAATCAGTTAATCAATATTACGGTGAGAGCCACACGCTGTGGGATTTGGATATGCAGATCCCAGAAGGTAAATGCACGGTGCTAATGGGGCGAAATGGTGTCGGTAAAACCACCTTACTGCAATGCATTATGGGGTTGGTGAAGGTTGAAAGCGGTGACATCTCCTTATCGGGTGAGTCACTTTTGAAAACCGATGCCGAGGACCGTCCACGCCAAGGGATCGGCTATGTACCGCAAGGTCGCCAGATCTTCCCAATGCTCACTGTTCAAGAAAATCTAGAGGTCGGTTTACCGATTCGTAAAAAGGGTGACCGCAAGATCCCTGAATTCATCTTCGATATTTTCCCAGTGTTAAAAGAGATGCTACATCGTCGCGGTGGTGATTTATCGGGTGGCCAGCAGCAACAGCTAGCGATTGGGCGTGCGCTGGTGGTTAATCCAAAGCTATTGATCTTGGATGAGCCGACGGAGGGTATTCAACCCAATATTGTGCAAGAGATTGGCGACATCATTCGCATGCTCAACGAGAAAATGGGGCTCACGGTTCTGTTGGTTGAACAGAAGCTGCCGTTTGCAAGAAAGGTCGGTGACCGTTTTTGCATTATCGACCGTGGACGCCAAGTGGCAGAAGGTGAAATGACAGGGCTCGATGAGTCCTTGATAAAGGAGTACCTAACCGTATGAATTCTCTCTTTTCTCCGAATGAAGTAAGCAAGGCTTCTTTAGTAGAAGCTTTATCTTTGAATGAGACCATCGAACAAGATATTCGTGATGGTTGGCAAGCGAGTTTAAACCTCACCTTTGTCGATCGAGGTGATAAAACCGTATTAAAGAATCGTCAGCAGTCTGGTCCGCTTGCGGTGCAACGCCCCCTGTATCCTGATGGGGAAACGTGTCACACCTACTTACTCCATCCCCCCGGCGGAGTGGTAGGTGGTGACACTCTCAATATTAACGTGAATCTTGAGCACGGTGCTCACGCGTTGATTACCACACCCGGTGCGACCAAGTTCTATCGCTCAAACAACAAGTACGCCAAGCAGAAGCAGACCCTACGAGTGAAGAAAGATGCACGCTTGGAATGGATGCCGCAAGAGAACATCTTTTTCCCGAATGCACACGTTCGTTTAGATACTGAAATTCGCCTAGAAAAGGGTGCACAGTTTTGGGGTTGGGAGATGCACTGTTTTGGACGCCCTGCACAGAATGAGGGATTCGAGCATGGTCATCTCGTTGGGAAAACAGAAATCTATCTTGATAATCAAAGGCTTCTGACTGAAGGCTTTAATTTTCATGGTGGCGATAAGTTAATGATAAATATGGGGTTACTTGATTATTCAATGATGGGAACCTTTTATATCACCTCAAATGAGAAGCAAGATCTAGAGTTGGTACAGAGCTTGCTCATATCTATTACACAGCAAGCTTCACAGCAATCAGTTACATCAAAAACGTCGAGTGAACCCACATTAATATTGGGTGCTACTCAGATAGAAGGATTGATTGTGGTGCGAGCCTTGGGTAATTGGAGTGAAGATATCCTCCAAGCCTTTGGTCAGATTTGGCAAGCAACTCGCTCTCATTTATGTGGTACGACTCCTGATTTACCAAGGATTTGGGCGACTTAGCGATTAGCCCTATTTGTACCGAGGGCGACTTCCGGCCCTCGGTACATTTTTTCAAGCTTGCTGTGATTGAATCCCACTTACTGCTCATGCGTTTCTGAGCAATAAGAAAACAACACTAACAGCGGGCAGCTAAATGGAATTAACACCAAGAGAAAAAGATAAGCTACTTATCTTCTGCGCAGGAATGCTGGCACAGCAGCGTAAACAGAAAGGCTTAAAACTCAACTACCCAGAATCTATTGCTCTGATCAGCAGTGCCATTCTTGAAGGTGCCCGTGAGGGGAAAACCGTTTCGGAATTGATGGATTTTGGACGCACACTGCTTACCGTCGATGACGTTATGGAGGGGATCCCTTCCATGATCCCAGATGTACAAGTCGAAGCGACTTTTCCCGATGGCACCAAGTTGGTGACCGTTCATGAACCTATCGTGTAGGGAGAAGAAATATGGCTGGATCCACCAAACAATATTCAGGCTTAGTGCCCGGAAAAGTAGAAACCGCTCCCGGTGATATCACTCTCAATGAAGGCCGAGACACAACGTCCGTTAAGGTGCAAAACATTGGCGATCGTCCTGTGCAAATTGGCTCTCATTACCACTTCTATGAAGCAAACCCTTCGCTGATCTTTAACCGAGAAGTCACTAAAGGCTTTCGACTCAATATTCCTGCGGGTACTGCAACCCGCTTTGAGCCGGGTCAGTCGCGCAGCGTCGAGTTAGTGCGTTACGCCGGTAAGTTAGAGATCTATGGCTTCCAAGGAAAGGTGATGGGCAAGCTCTAAGCGCTCCCACGGAATAATGAAAATAACAAAGGATTGAACATGGCGACGATATCCAAACAGGCTTATGCCGAAATGTTTGGGCCAACAGTCGGTGACCGAGTGCGTCTTGCTGACACCGATTTATGGCTAGAAGTTGAAAAGGATTACACCGTATACGGCGACGAAGTGAAATTCGGCGGCGGTAAAGTTATCCGTGATGGACAAGGGCAAAGCCAACGTCCAAGTGCTGAGACACCGGATTTGGTGATCACTAATGCGATTGTGTTGGATTACTGGGGCATCGTAAAAGCCGATGTCGCCATCAAAGACGGCCGAGTTCAAGCTTTAGGCAAAGCAGGTAACCCAGACGTTCAGCCGGGCGTCGATATAGTAATTGGCCCGGGCACGGAAATTTTGGCAGGTGAAGGCTCGATTCTCACCGCGGGTGGCATTGATTCACACATCCACTTTATCTGCCCACAACAGATTGAAGAAGCTTTGGCGTCGGGTGTGACGACCATGATAGGTGGTGGTACTGGGCCAAACACAGGCACCAATGCGACGACCTGTACACCAGGTCCGTGGAACATGCACCGTATGTTGGAGTCGCTCGACCAATTCCCCATGAACTTTGGTTTACTAGGAAAGGGCAATGCGAGCCAACCTGAAGCATTGCGTGAACAAGTCGCAGCCGGAGCTGTGGGCTTGAAGTTGCATGAAGACTGGGGCACCACGCCTGCATCAATTGATACTTGCTTGAGTGTTGCTGACGAGATGGACGTACAAGTGGCGATTCACACAGACACCTTGAATGAGTCTGGCTTTGTTGAATCAACACTTGGCGCAATTGGCGACCGAGTGATTCATACCTACCACACTGAAGGTGCGGGCGGTGGTCATGCTCCCGATATTATTCGCGCAGCAGGTGAACCGAACGTTCTGCCTTCCTCAACTAACCCGACACGTCCTTACACTATCAATACCGTCGATGAGCATTTGGATATGTTGATGGTGTGTCATCACCTTTCACCATCGATTGCTGAAGATGTCGCGTTCGCCGAATCGCGTATTCGCCGTGAAACCATTGCCGCAGAAGACATTCTTCATGACTTAGGCGCGTTCTCGATGATCGCTTCGGATTCACAAGCTATGGGGCGAGTGGGTGAAGTAATAACTCGAACTTGGCAAACCGCGCACAAGATGAAAGTTCAGCGTGGCAGCCTAAAAGAAGATTCTGATTACAGCGATAACTTTCGTTTAAGACGTTATGTCGCTAAGTACACCATCAACCCTGCTATCACGCATGGCATGTCTCATGAAATCGGTTCTATCGAAGCAGGGAAGTTAGCTGATCTAGTGTTGTGGAAGCCCGCTTTTTTTGGTGTGAAGCCCAGCGTGATTTTGAAAGGTGGCATGATTGCCATGGCACCGATGGGTGACCCAAACGCTTCAATCCCAACACCTCAGCCAGTTCACTATCGCTCTATGTTTGGTAGCTATGGCAAGGCGTGTCAGAACACATCGATGTTGTTTGTCTCTAAAGAAGCCAAAGCGCAGAACATCGATAAGCAATTGGGTTTGCAGAGTTTGATTGGTGTAGTGAGCAACTGCCGAAACATCAGCAAAGCCGACATGAAGCTCAATGATTGGATGCCGAAGATTGAAGTCGACTCTCAGACGTACCAAGTGCGCGCCGATGGTGAACTACTCACGTGTGAGCCTGCTGAAGAGCTGCCAATGGCTCAGCGGTACTTTCTATTCTAAGCCTTTGACTAAAGAATCTTATTTTAGTGACCCTATTTTGAACGTTATAAATCTCACAAGGAGATTGAGGTAATAGCATGATTGAACTGACTCAACTGAATACTCAAATACAAAATGCACCGGACGGCTATTTGAGCCTGCCGATCGATAGTCGCATCAAAAGCCGCCTTAAGGTGATGCTAGATGACGGGCGCAATGCAGGGCTGTTTCTACCACGAGGTCATATCTTGCGTGGTGGCGAACAACTCTCAAGTAAATGCGGTTTAGTCGTAGAAGTGAAAGCGGCACCAGAAACCGTTTCGACTGTTTACTGTGAAGACTTGCTCCTGTTAACGCGAGTGGCGTATCACCTTGGTAACCGTCATGTTCCGCTGCAAGTGGAAGCGGGTTGGGTTCGTTATCAACACGACCATGTTTTAGATGAAATGGTTGAAGGCTTAGGCGCGAAAGTGACCACTGAGAAACAACCGTTTGAACCAGAAGGCGGTGCTTATGGCGGTCGCTCTGGTGGACATCATCACCATCATTAATCGAGTCATTGATGACTCACTAAACGATTTATATAACAACGATATTAATAACAATAATACCAATCACAGTAAGTAAGTGATCAACAATAGCGCAGAAAAAAGGCTTGAGAACAAGGCATAATTTTTCGATAAGTAGTTATTCTACAATCAAAAATTATAACGCAGTTATCGAGCATTTTAGCAAGCTAGGGTGAGCAATTATTTACTACGATTGGTATAAAGCAAGGAACTCGCGATGAACTTTAAAACAGCTGCAGGCTTATGCACTTTCACAATAGCTTCTCTAACAACATCAACGATGGCTTTCGCTCACCCAGGACATGGGGCGCATTCAGTTCATGAGTCTCACTCGTTTATGTCTGGCTTAACTCACCCTGTGACTGGCATGGATCATCTGATCATGCTGATCGCTTTCGGTTTATTAATTGGCGCACTGTCATTTTCCACCAAGACAAAAGCAGCTCTGATTGGCGGTGGATTGGTGTCTTTAGTGGTAGGGCTTATCGCAGGCCAAGCCCTAGGTTTCTCTGTGATTGTTGAGCCTGCCATTATCGCTTCTCTGTTTGTCGTCAGCTTATGTTTATGGCATGTATTCTCACCATCAACCAAGCGTGTAAACAGCGTATTAGTTGCTTCGATTGCTATGTTGTTTTTCCATGGTTACGCACACGGCGTTGAAGCCGCGAGCAACCTGACTCAGTTCGCAACAGGCATGAGTATCAGTGCTTTGGCTCTGATGGTTATCGGTACTTTTGTTGGTCGCGCGGTTTACTCTAAATGGTTGTCAGTCGGCGTGGCTTCAGCAAGCGCACTATTGCTGTTAGGCGCGTAGGCTCTCGAACTTATTTGATTCTGGAAGACTGAGGGCACGATTATGACCACAACAGAAAATTTAGCCGTCTATCGTCTGTTTCAATTGATCAGTCCATCGTTGCCGATTGGTGGGTTCACTTATTCGCAAGGCTTAGAGTTAGCGGTTGAAGCGGGGTGGGTGACCGATCGCAACAGCATGGAACAGTGGCTTAATACCATCGTCAGTTCCAGTGTCGCAACTTTGGAATTACCTATCTTAGAGCGTCTTTATCACGCGCTAGAAAAGGGTGAAATCGATGAGATTGAGCATTGGTGTAACTACTTATACTCAAGCCGTGAAACCAGTGAATTGCGAGCGGAAGAAAAGCAGCGTGGGCATGCATTGAACACCTTGTTGAAGCGCTTGGATATCGATATTTCGCTAGTGGATTCTGTTGATAGTCATCCAAACCAATTGTTGGGCATGTGTATGGCGGCTCAGCATTGGGGTATTGATTTAGAGAGCCTCAAGCAGGGTTATCTATGGAGCTGGCTTGAAAATATCGTTACTGCAGGCGTCAAGTTGGTGCCTTTAGGTCAAACCGATGGTCAGTTGGCATTGATTAATATCACCAACACCTTTCCTGAGGTGATCGAAAAGGCCCGCACGATAGAAGATTGGATGATAGGCAGCTTTTCGCCTTCGATGGCATTAGCGAGTTCATTGCACGAAACACAATACACACGACTATTTCGTTCGTAGCGGTTAGCGCGAACGATGTAGCAAAAAGAATATAAGGAAGTAGACAATGGAAAGTTATAAGCAACCACTTCGAATTGGTATTGGCGGCCCGGTAGGGTCTGGTAAAACAGCGCTATTAGAAGTGCTTTGTAAAGCGATTCGCGACAAGCTCAATATCGCAGTGGTAACCAACGACATCTACACTCAAGAAGATGCCAAGATACTTACGCGAGCAGAGGCTCTAGAACCAGATCGTATTATTGGTGTTGAAACGGGTGGCTGTCCGCACACGGCGATCCGTGAAGATGCGTCGATGAACTTAGCTGCGGTAGAAGAGCTTGCCAAGCTGCATAAGAACCTCGATGTGGTATTCGTCGAAAGTGGCGGTGATAACTTGAGTGCGACGTTCAGCCCTGAATTAGCCGATCTTACCATCTACGTGATTGATGTAGCGGAAGGGGAGAAGATCCCACGTAAAGGCGGACCGGGTATTACGCGTTCTGATCTGCTGGTTATCAATAAGATCGATTTAGCACCATATGTGGGTGCGTCACTTGAGGTGATGGAGCAAGACACACAACGCATGCGTCCAACCAAGCCATACGTGTTCACCAACCTCAAAGAGAGCCAAGGGCTAGACTTCATCATCAACTTTATTGTGACTGAAGGGATGCTAACCATGAAGGAGCCTTCTACTACTGAGTAGGGTTGGAATAGGTTAGTTTTTTGAAAGCGTTAGATACTAAAAAGCCCTGTCGATTATCGATAGGGCTTTCTGGTTTGAAACGTTAGGTCGAACTTAAAGCTCGCTCTTAGTCACTCTTGTGGTCACTTGCGACTCAATCACACCGTCTTCAACTTGAGTGGTGATCACTTCACCGACTTCGACATCGTTAATCGATGATACCGTCTTGCTCGATTCTGAATGAGTAATGCTGTAGCCACGCTTTAGGGTTGCCAGTGGACTAACGGTCTCTAACTTCTCTGCAGCCATAGCGAGCTGGTGGCGAGTGGTTAGTAATGTCTTGTCCATTGCATCCAATAGCTTTTGCTCTGAACGTTGCAGATGCAGTTTCTGTTCGCCAAGGCGTTTCACTGGCGAGTTCAATTGAAGCTGGTGCTGTTTACGTTCAACACGCTGTGCATGCTGTTTTAGGTATTGAGTCATACCACGACGCAAACGCATATCTAGGTCATCAAGCTGCTGACTCTGCTTTTGAAGTTGGTAGCTAGGGTGTTGCTTCTCTAAGCGGTATTTTAACGTTTGAGTGGATTGTGCTTGTTTGATTAACACATGACGAATCGCACTCACCAAGCGAGCACGTTTAGAGGCATAAGCTTGCTCTTTATGACTGTTGTCACGGCTAACCAATTCTGCAGCAGCTGACGGCGTTGGAGCACGCATATCTGCGACGAAATCGGCGATAGTGACGTCAACTTCGTGGCCAACTGCGCTGATAATCGGGATCTGGCTTGCTGCAATTGTGCGAGCAACGATCTCGTTATTGAAGCACCATAAGTCTTCTAATGAACCGCCGCCACGACCCACGATTAACACATCACATTCATTGCGTTCGTTAGCGCGTCCAATCGCTTGGGCAATCTGAATCGCCGCCTCTTCGCCTTGAACCATGGTCGGGTAAACCACAACCGGTAGCGAAGGATCGCGCCTTTTTAGTACATCAAGAATATCAAACAGCGCTGCACCGGTTTTAGATGTGATAACGCCAACACGTTTTGGGTGTTCAGGAAGAGCTTGCTTACTTGATTGAGCAAACAGTCCTTCTGCGGCAAGGTTCATCTTCAGCTTTTCAAATTCTTGCTGAAGTTTACCGTCACCCTCTGGCTGCATGCTTTCGATGATCAGTTGGTAGTCACCGCGTGGCTCGTAAAGAGATAGGCGAGCTTTGACTAAAACTTGATTGCCGTTCTGAGGCTTAAAGGTCACACGGCGGTTATTGCCACGAAACATGGCGCATTTAACTTGAGCGCGAGAGTCTTTTAGCGTGAGGTACCAGTGACCAGAGACAGGTGCAGAGAAGTTTGAGATTTCACCAACGAGCCAGACTATTCCCATTTCGTTTTCTAATAGGAGACGAACCTCTGAGTTGAGGCGAGAAACAGTAAAGATGTTTGGATTAGTCATAGAAGCACTATCTTTCCTTGAAGGAAGGTCTTTCTTGGAATCTCACAGGGCGTGAGTATGGAAGATAGCGGCAATATAATACATAGCAAGGGGGTAAATGCAAATTAAAAATACAAAAATGTGTAGCCAAGCGATTTCGCCGTGCGTATAATCCGTCTGCAATATCAAATCCAAATCACTTTATTATGCGAAACGATAAAGTTGGGTTTACTCCTTTTAACACCTTTGTTGTGAGATATTGCAAATGCTACGAATCGCAAAAGAAGCTTTAACTTTTGATGACGTTTTACTCGTCCCTGCACACTCAACCGTTCTTCCGAACACAGCTGATCTTCGCACTCAGTTAACGAAAAACATTTCTTTAAACATCCCAATGATCTCTGCATCGATGGATACTGTTACGGAAGCACGCCTAGCAATTGCCCTTGCGCAAGAAGGTGGTATTGGCTTTATTCATAAGAATATGTCAATCGAGCAGCAAGCTGAAATGGTTCGCCAGGTTAAAATTTACGAAGCTGGTGTGGTTTCTCACCCAGTAACAGTAAGCCCTGACGCGACAATCGCTGATGTTGTAGCCCTTACCCAAAAACACGGCTTTGCCGGTTTCCCTGTTGTTACTGAAACAAACGAACTTGTTGGTATTATTACTGGCCGTGACGTTCGCTTTGTTACTGACCTTTCTAAGAAAGTTGATGTAGTAATGACACCTAAAGCTCGCCTTGCTTCTGTTAAAGAAGGTGCAACTCGTGAAGAAGTTCAAGAGAAAATGCACGAAGCGCGTGTTGAAAAAGTTCTTGTTGTAAATGATGACTTCCAACTGACTGGAATGATCACTGCAAAAGATTTCCACAAAGCAGAACGTAAACCAAACGCATGTAAAGATGAGCGCGGCAGCCTACGTGTAGGTGCAGCTGTTGGTGCTGGTGCTGGTAACGAAGAGCGTGTTGCTGCTCTAGTTGAAGCTGGCGTAGACGTTCTACTTATCGACTCTTCACACGGTCACTCTGAAGGCGTACTTAACCGTATCCGCGAAACTCGCGCTGCATACCCTGATCTACAAATCATCGGTGGTAACGTAGCAACTGGTGCTGGCGCACGTGCTCTTATCGAAGCGGGTGTTAGTGCAGTTAAAGTTGGTATCGGCCCAGGTTCAATCTGTACGACTCGTATCGTTACTGGTGTTGGTGTTCCTCAAGTAACAGCAATCGCAGACGCAGCGGAAGTTGCAAACGAATACGGTATTCCAGTAATCGCAGATGGCGGTATCCGCTTCTCTGGCGATATCTGTAAAGCTATCGTTGCTGGCGCATCTTGTGTGATGGTTGGTTCAATGTTCGCTGGTACTGAAGAAGCACCGGGTGAAGTTATCCTTTACAACGGTCGTTCTTACAAGTCTTACCGTGGTATGGGTTCTCTTGGCGCTATGTCTCAAGGCTCTTCTGACCGTTACTTCCAATCTGACAACGCTGCAGACAAGCTTGTTCCAGAAGGTATTGAAGGTCGTATCGCATACAAAGGTCGTCTAAAAGAGATCGTTCACCAACAGATGGGCGGTCTACGCTCAAGCATGGGCCTAACGGGTTCTGCAACTGTTGAAGACATGCGTACTAAAGCTGAGTTTGTTCGTATCTCTGGTGCGGGCATGAAAGAATCTCACGTACACGATGTTCAAATCACGAAAGAAGCACCTAACTACCGTTTAGGTTAATAATACGTCCAAACGTTTGAATAATGTGCTGATTTAGTCGGCACATTAATATACCAATCGTAGTAAATAACTGGTCATCCTAGCTTGTTAAAAACCTCGATAACTTCGTTAGAATTTTTGATTGTAGAATAACTACTTATCAGAACTCTTTGTCGAATAGAGCTGCCTCGTTCTCAGGCTTTTTTCCTACGCTATTCCTGAACACTTACTTACTGTGATTGGTATTATATCTACCGCCTGTTTTGTTAAAAGTCCGATTGTCTCAAAACACGTGGTTAAAGATATCTAACGAAAACGTTTGCTTTATTTCTTGAAGAGTTAATCAGAGGTGAGTAAACTCACCTCCGTTTTATCACATAGCCAATAAGACTGCTTACAATGACTAAAAATATTCATGACCAACGTATTCTAATTCTGGACTTCGGTTCTCAATACACACAGCTAGTAGCTCGTCGTATTCGTGAGATCGGTGTTTACTGTGAACTTTGGAGCTGGGACGTAGAAGAAGCGGATATTCGTGAATTCAATCCAGACGGCATCATCCTATCTGGTGGTCCTGAAAGTGTAACGGAGGAGAACTCTCCACGTGCACCTCAGTACGTATTTGATTCAGGTGTTCCTGTATTCGGTATCTGCTACGGCATGCAAACTATGGCTGAGCAACTTGGCGGTAAAGTAGCAACGTCTACTGAGCGCGAGTTCGGCTACGCAGCGGTACAAGTGACTGGCGAATCTGCACTTTTCGCTGACCTTGAGTCTACTCAAGATGTTTGGATGAGCCACGGCGACAAAGTAGTTGAGATTCCAGCTGATTTCACAAAGATCGCTGAAACAGACACTTGCCCATACGCTGCAATGGCAAACGAAGAGAAGAAGTACTTCGGTGTTCAATTCCACCCAGAAGTAACACACACTAAAAACGGCCTGAAAATGCTTGAGAACTTCGTTCTTAACGTATGTGGTTGTGAAGGTCTGTGGACTTCAGCTTCAATCATTGAAGATGCAGTTGCACGTATTAAAGAACAAGTAGGTGACGACGAAGTTATCCTTGGTCTTTCTGGTGGTGTTGATTCATCTGTAGTTGCGATGCTTGCTCACCGCGCTATCGGCGACAAACTAACATGTGTATTTGTTGATAACGGCCTTCTTCGTCTAAACGAAGCTGAGCAAGTTATGGATATGTTTGGTGACCAGTTCGGCCTAAACATCATCAAAGTCGATGCAGAAGATCGTTTCCTTAAAGCTCTGGAAGGCGAAGCTGAACCAGAAGCTAAGCGTAAAATCATCGGTCACGTATTCGTAGATATCTTCGATGAAGAGTCTAAGAAACTATCTAATGCTAAATGGCTTGCTCAGGGTACTATCTACCCAGACGTAATCGAGTCTGCAGCATCTAAGACAGGTAAAGCACACGTAATCAAATCTCACCACAACGTTGGTGGCCTTCCTGATGATATGGAAATGGGTCTTGTTGAACCTCTACGTGAGCTGTTTAAAGATGAAGTACGTAAGATCGGCCTTGAGCTTGGTCTTCCATACAACATGCTTTACCGCCACCCATTCCCGGGTCCTGGTCTAGGTGTTCGTGTTCTTGGCGAAATCAAGAAAGAGTACTGTGATCTACTGCGTCGCGCAGATGCTATTTTCATTGAAGAGCTTCACGCTGCTGACCTTTACCACAAAGTATCTCAAGCATTCACGGTATTCCTACCAGTACGTTCAGTTGGCGTAATGGGCGATGGCCGTAAGTACGATTGGGTTGTATCTCTACGTGCCGTAGAAACTATCGACTTCATGACTGCTCACTGGGCACACCTACCATACGACTTCCTAGGTAAGGTTTCTAACCGTATTATCAACGAAGTTAACGGCATTTCACGTGTTGTTTACGATATTTCTGGTAAGCCACCAGCAACTATCGAGTGGGAATAATCTCTTAGAGATTTAACCAGCTTTGATTAAGATCTTAAGCCTCGAACTCAGTTCGGGGCTTTTTTCTTTGTGCGCCGAGCATGGCGTTGATCTAGGAGGTGAAAGTCCTCTACGGGC
>NZ_JBFSUX010000049.1:0-37627 GCF_041467595.1 Vibrio sp. 10N.247.311.13
GTTCAACACTCGGGATTTAGTGTTGGCTGCGCAACACCTTAATCCTTATTTGTTAAAAAGGCGAATGACGATTAAGTCACTCGCCTTTTTTGTTGTCTGTTTTCTCTATTGATTACTTTCAGACGGCACAAAAAAATGGCCGCATCATACGATGCGGCCATTTTCAAAATTTAATGTCACTTGAAGACTTAATGCTCTCTAAAACTCAGAGCACTTTAAGACTTAAAGCATTTTACGAGCGGCTTCTACAACCACTTTGATTGAACGTGCTTCTGTTACTTTTAGAGTGTCGTGATCAGGCGTCTCTTTTTGAGTACGGTTGATGATTACACCAGCAACACAACCTGCTTTCAGACCAGAACTTGCACACATAGTTAGCAGTGTTGCAGATTCCATCTCGAAGTTTAGAACGCCCATGTCTTGCCATTCTTGCATAGAGCCTTGGAAGCGCTTAACAACGCGACCAGAGAACGTGTCGTAACGCTCTTGACCTGGGTAGAACGTATCGCTTGATGCCGTTACGCCCATGTGAACTGTTGCACCTGATTCATCAACTGCCGCTTTCATTGCTGTTGCAACTTCAAAGTCAGCCACTGCTGGGAACTCCATAGGAGCAAAGTGTAGGCTAGCGCCGTCTAGACGAACAGAACCTGTAGAAACAATCATGTCACCCACGTTTACGTGAGGTTGGATAGCACCAGTCGTACCAACACGTAGGAAAGTGCGAACACCAAGTTGAGCAAGCTCTTCAACTGCGATAGAAGTCGATGGACCACCAATACCTGTTGAACATACAACAACTGGTTTGCCGTCTAGCTCTGCGCGGTAAAGCGTGTATTCACGGTGACTAGCAAGGAATACTGGGTTCTCCATCTCTTCTGCAATTTTTTGCACACGAGCAGGATCACCAGGGATGATCGCAAGAGTAGCACCGTTAAGATCTGCTTCAGTAACACCTAAGTGGAAAACAGCTTGAGACATAGTTCGCTCCTTTTGGCTTATTGGGCTTTTTACCCTTATTTAAGCTCATAGTAAATTCGTGGGGTACGAACACACTCTAACCAAGCTCATTACAAAATGAAGTGACACATGTCACATGAATGATCGCAACAATAATTCAAGTTTCACAAAAAACCGATTGGCATCACAAAAATAAGCAATCCGCACGCCTATGTTGCATACTAATGAGACAAAAAGCGCCTTTAACGTATTACCGCTAAAGGCGCTTTTATATTAAGAATGCTCTATGTCGGTGAGCTCGATTTAGTCCGCTTTAGATTTAAATCGAAGCAGACGCAATGCGTTCAATGTCACCAATGCAGTTGCACCACTATCCGCTAAAACTGCCACCCACAAACCGGTAATACCTAACAAGCTTGTCACCAAGAATACGACCTTCAAACCAAGCGCAAGGGCTACGTTTTGACGGATGTTGTTCATGGTCGCTTGCGACAGTTCAATCATCGCTGGCAGCTCAGTTAAACGGTTATGAGTCAGTGCTGAATCCGCCGTTTCCAAAGCGACATCCGTACCACCACCCATTGCGATGCCGACATTCGCCGTTTTCATTGCTGGTGCATCATTAATGCCATCACCGACCATCGCCACGTGCGACTGTTGAGATAACTCCTCAACGTAAGATACCTTGTCGCTTGGCAATAGGCTTGCCTTGTACTGCATACCAATCTTGCTACTGATCGCTGCTGCACTGCGCGGATTATCGCCGGTCAACATGATAGATTGAATACCTAATTCATTAAGTCGTTCAATCGCAAGCTTAGCGTCACTGCGTAACGTATCTTGCCAAGCAATCAGACCAATCACCGTCGTAGCTTGCTCTGTTGATTCTTCTTGATCTTTAACCTCAAGAGCAACCACAACCGTCTTGCCCTCACCTTCTAATGCTTCTACCTGAGAAACCACATCGGCACCAAGTTCGAACGTGACTTTAGACGGTGACAGAACCTGATACTTAACACCATCAACATCCCCTTCAACACCACTACCAATCAACGCTTTCTTGTTGTGTGATTCAGGAATCTCAATATTCAGGTCTTTTACTTTAGCGACAAGTGACTGCGCCAACGGGTGAGTAGAGCCAACTTCAATCGCCCCAACCACACGCAGCATCGCGTCTTGTTGCCACCCCGATAGAGGTTGAATATCCGTAACCTGAGGCTTACCTTCGGTCAGTGTGCCTGTCTTATCGAAGGCGATGGTTTGGATTTTACCAAGCTGCTCTAGCGCTGCGCCGCCTTTAATGAGCGCGCCACGTTTCGCTGCTGCTGCTAAGCCAGAGGTAATCGCTGCAGGAGTCGAGATAACCAAGGCACACGGACAAGCAATCAACAATAGCGCTAGGCCACGGTAAACCCATGTTTCCCATGGCTGCGCAAACAACAATGGTGGCGTGATGATGACCAACAGAGCCACTACCATCATTAACGGTGTGTACCAACGGCTGAACTTATCGAGGAATCGCTCTAGTGGTGCTTTACGAGACTCTGCTTCTTCAATCAGATGAAGAATGCGATCGATCGCGTTCTCACCCTGTTTTGAAGTGATGGTGATACGAACCACTTTATCGACCACCACAGCGCCAGCCATGATGCTATTGCCTTCGATGTATTCAACAGGAACAGATTCACCGGTTAACGCACTTTCATCAAAGCTTGCCGCGTCTGTAATCAATTGGCCGTCAGCAGGTAAACGAGAGCCCGCGGCCACTTCAATCACATCACCTGGAACCAGTTCACTGACTGCTACTTCTACACGCTCGCCGTTGATGATCTTAGTCGCGTTTTCTGGTACCAATGCCATTAGCGCTTGAACGCCACTTCTTGCTCTTGATGAAGCAAACGCTTCTAAGCGCTCACCAATCAAGAACAACAATAGAACCATCGCTGCTTCCGCAGTTTCGCCAAGGTACAAAGCACCCAGCGCGGCAACACTCATTAAGGTTTCAATAGCAAACGGTGTACCTGAACGCGCCAGCTGAACCGCTTTCTTCGCCACCGGATATAAACCAAGCAGACAAGTTACCGTAAACAAGCCTTCGCTTAATTGAGGAGAGGTACTTTTCAGAAGCGCCGCAAACAGCATTGCCGCTGCAATCGCGATAATCTGTAAATTAGGTTGGATATAAGCTTGCCAAAAAGTCTCAGGTTGTTGTTTTTCTTTCTTTGAACCGACTTCCGTAAGAGGGAAACCCGTTTTGATAGAGACCTGTTCAATGGTGTCAGCAAGGCTTTGATTATCGAATTTCACAACCAGCTTTTCGGTAGCAAAGAGAACCTTCGCTTGAATAACACCGTCAATATTGCTGATCGCGTTTTCTATTTTTCTTGCACAAGCTGGGCAGTCCATTCCGGCAACCAGCCAACTTTTCGAAAATTTGGCGTCGAGAGATAAAGTTGAGGACTGACTGTCTTCTTCTCCACTGTCCGACGAACTACAACAACCATCTCCAGACGATGACGAAGTAGCAGAAGAGCTACAACAACCAGATGAAGTACCTGCTGCTGTGATGCTTGAAATTTTAGGGCTAGAGCAACTTGCTCCTGCCGCTTGAGGTTGAACGTCCACTTTTGCTGAGCGGCACGCTGCATGTTTTGCGCACATAATGTATCTCCTTAATACTCAAAAGCCTTGAGGTTGTTGCTAACTCACGAGCAACAGAACCTTAAGTTCATCAAAAGTATAAACCTTGGAGGCTACTCCAAGGTCAAGAAGAAGTTTTCAAGAAAACAAAAATATTATGCCAGCGCCGATGGCTTACTGAGATTTAAGCTCCGCACACTCTTCACGGTTCGCCGATACATCATCAATAAGCACCGCATCGTGTGAACAGAATGGCTGTGTGTTTAGGCTGACAATCGACACATCGTCTTCCACTGGATCAACTTGAGATCCTTGCATCAGTTCAGCGATATGATGTCGAAGCACCAAGATACCTAAAATTCCGAACAGAACATTACCCAAAGCTTGACCATAAAGAACACCCAAAGCGCCATACCATTGCGAACCTAGATATACGAACGGCAGAGTACCTAACGTCGCTTTACCCAAATTCAATGCTGTCGAGTAAAGCGGTTTACCTAGGTTGTTGAAAGACGTGTTGGCAACAAATAGTGCACCGTTAAAGGTGAAGGTTAACGCCACATAGGTACAGAAAGCCGCCACAATGATTGCTGCATCACCTTGTAAGCTAAAGCCTTGAATGACATAACCTTGAACGAAGTACAACAGAATACAAACAGCGATGGTGTATGCCGTAGTAACCAGCAATGAGTTATTGAGTGTTTCTTTTACTCGGTCCATGCGTTCAGCACCAAAGTTCTGACCAATGATTGGCCCCACAGCGCCAGACAAGGCAAAGATAACCGCAAAACAAACTGGCGTCAGACGACCTATCACGGCAAAGCCCGCGACAAAGTCCTCACCATATTGTGCGATACCCGTTGTCACAATCGCATTACCGATAGGCGTTGCAGTATTAGTGATAATCGCAGGCAGCGCAATCGCCAATATTGGTCGAATATTAATGCGCCATTGCACAAAAGAAGGCGGAGCTACCAGCTGATGGCTGCGAATAAGAGGATAAAGCGAAAAGAATAGCACCGAGAAACGAGCGACAACCGAAGCGATAGCCGCCCCTTCGATGTTCCAACCAAAACCAAAAATAAACAGAGGATCGAGAATCGCGTTAACAATGCCGCCAGACAAAGTTGCCCACATCGAACGCTTAGCATCACCTGCCGCTCTTAAGCCCGCACCCGCTGCCATCGCTAACGCCAAAAATGGACCACTAGGTAGCAAAATCTGTAGGTAAGCTTGAGCGCGTTCGGCTGCAATGCCTTTGGCGCCTATCGCGGCTAGCAGCTCTGGAATATAAGCGAACATGATTGCAGTTATGGTTGAACTGATAACAAACGCAGTCAGCATGATACTGGTGCTTAGGTTTCGAGCGTGCTCTTGATTCTTGGAGCCGATGGCTTTGGACACTAATGCGCCCATGGCAATGGAAGTACCGATAGAAACGGAGGTAGAAAAGAAAGTCAGCGTACCTGCAAAGCCTACCGCAGCAGCCAATTCAACCTGTCCGAGCATACTGATAAACAGCATGTCGAGCAGATCGACCACAAATAACGCCATCAAACCGACAGAGCCAGCCCCCGACATCACCAATATGTGGCGCATCGTTGAACCTTCAACAAACTTTGCCGTTTGATTTGACATGAAACCTCCAAAAGTTGGAATACCCAAGAGCTAAAGCCTAATCAGCTGTTCAACTGTTCAACTGGCTAGGGATCCAAAAAGAAAGGATCGACCAAGAAAAGCGCTATACAGAAAAAAGGCGCTAGTGCGCCTTTTTTCAATTGAGAGTATTGAGAAAAATAATCGTTCTTAACACGCTACTATACCTGATGTTTGAAGCATTCTTCCAAGTTCTTGCCAATTGCTCTCAAAACATCAGTTCTGGTGATAATACCCACCAGTTTTCGATTATCGATCACAGGGTATGCTTTAGGTTTTCCAACCTGCATCATGTCCGCCAATTCAATAATGGATAAGTCAGGTGACACCGACAGCACTTCTTGGTACATACAGTCACCCACAAGGTGTGTGTCTTGGCAGAAGTAACTGACCTTCACAAGTTTCTCGAGTAAATCCTGCTCTGAAAGGAAGCCAATCACTTGTTCGTTATCATCGATTACGGGCCCACCCATATGGTGGCTACGCATCACTTTGTCTAACGCTAGACTTAACGGCATATCAGGAGTAAATGTCACAACCTGCTGCGTCATGTAATCTTTCACTTTAATAGAATGCATTGCGTTCTCCCTAAATACTTTGCGTCATATATTTTCTATCTTGTTAAGTTAATTGTTGTCTAAAATCTTGATTTTACTAAATGGATTTCAACAATTTTATTGATAGGCAAAACCTAACAAGACAAAAAAGTGAGACAAACAAAGGGTTGAGCACGTTTTCGAACGCCAGAAAAAAGAAAAAAAAGAGCCCTTACAAAGCCTTACTTTCCCTTGCTTAACCTTACTTAGCCGAGCTAGCCTGCTTAAATAAACCCTGTAATCTTCACCTCACTAATAATTAGAAATCCCGTTTTAGGAAGTTTATGCAACACGACAACAACATGTACGCGTATATTTACGCAGGTAACGACGGCACAGAAAACACACTCATCGCCACTATCGATAATCAAGAAAAACCGCTGATATCAAGCTGCGTTGATGAGATAAAACGCATGTCATGCTTAGCCATTGATTTAGCAGCAAAACACGACCTAAAAGTGAAGCTGGTGAAATATCAAAGAGAACAAGAGATCGACTTCGGCTTATTCGTTAAATAGTGAATCCGACACTGATTTGGTTAATCTCTTACTGGCAGCCATAGTAGCATTAGCAAGCGCAATAGCCGTGAATGGCTGCCGAATTCGACCTGACAAGCCTAACGGGTAAAGGCTATAATGATCAGACGGCGCCCTTGCCGATTTTCATTGTCCAAATACGGTTTACTATGTCTTCCCAAACCCCACCTAAAACGTATCTAACGAATTCCTTATCTAAGTTAAAAAGCTACTTTAGTGAGTTATTGGATTTCCAATCACGCATTTGGGTGGTTCATATCTTTGAAGACTCTATTACCGATCAGTCGTTTGTGATTAATGAAGATGGCTTTAAAGAACCGCTAGAGTGGATGAAAAAACGTGATTACCAAGCGAGAATGCTTGATCGTGTTGATAAGATGAAAATCTCACAGGTGATTGAGATTCAGTTCGAAGACAAAATGCATCGCTTGATGCGAGTGAAGTAGCTTTATTGTTTGGGCGTTCACGAAAAGCCCTTGCTAGAAATCAAGTATAAAAAGGCCAGCGCTCGCTGACCTTCTCTCATTGATTACAAACCACCATCTAACGCGCACAATACTCATGCCACAGGCGCACCGCTTTCTGGTATGCCTCAGTTTTATCGTGCGTTTCTGCAAAGAGAATGGCTGTCATGCTGTCGACAACGGTATTCGCCATTAGCGCCATATCTTCAGCCGATGTGCCAAGTACACATTGACTAGGAAGTGGCAGCTCTAGGTTCATCATCTCTTCCCAGTAGAACGATTCGACTTTGTCAGGAGAGCTCATCCATACCGTTTGGCTAACTTTAGGATTATATTCCGACTCACCGTTCATCCCTTTGAATGAAATCACCGAGTGGGATTTATTTCCGATAACATGCTCAACTTCCGCATGAAGTTGTGGAAAGCCAGGATGGAAACTGCCACGCAGACCTAAACGGCCACCACCAGGATTCAATGCTCGAACTACCGTGTTAATTGGTGTTCTCAAACCGTAGCGGTGTTTCCAACCAATCATGGTTTGTGCTTCGGGCGCAAAGTTAGCTAGCGGTAAATAAGCAATGCCGTCTTGTTCAAGAATCGACTTAGCATGTTCAGGGCTCTCAGCACTTTGCACACCGACATCTTGCAAATGGCTTTCAACGTGCGTCCTACCGCTCGGCTTATCCATATAGCCATGCATTAACACTTTATAGCCATTGTCAGCTAAGATTTTTGCCGCCAACAAGTTCCAAGGCTTGCCACTGGCGTTATCGTTACGCTTACCTGCATAACACGGCCAATCAATATCAGCGCCTAAATCTGGCACTCGAGATTGAAACGCTTTTACAAAGCCAGCGATCTCTTCATTGGTTTCATTCTGCACACGAATCAACATCAGTAGCATAGCCATTTGGTCGTCACCGACTTCTCCGCTTAAATACTCATCCATGATGCGGTAGGCTTGTTCGAACGATAAAGGCTTACGCCCTCTTTCTCCTCGTCCAACTGTACGAATACACTCTAAAATACTACTCATTGATTGTTTATTCTCTTCCGTTGATATCAATAAAATTCGAATACACTTTCGATTCTATGATACCCACCGTGCATTGCAAAGCGATTCAGTTGCTCTCGACCGAATTACCAATACGCGGATTGGTGTTCTAAAAGTAAACTTACTGGTGTAAAATTAGCGTATGTAATACTAACCGCGACATATTGAGTAGTATCCCGATGACTGTAAAAAAAACGCTGAGCCAAAGAAAACGTGAATCGATCGTTGCCGCTGCTATCGCAGAGTTTACTGAGCATGGCTACAAGGCCACCAGCATGGATAAAATATCGAGTCGCGCAGAAGTATCAAAGCGCACCGTATACAATCACTTTGCCAGCAAAGAACTGCTTTTAGATGAGATTCTAGACAGCATTTGGAGCAAAACTCTGGCCGCAACGCATTTCCCATATCAAGCAGAACTGCCACTTGAAGAACAGCTTTCCTCGATAGCCAATCAAGAGCTTGAGTTACTTGAGTCTGAAGGCTTCATCGACCTGTCACGCGTTTTGTTCTCAGAGTATTTCCATAACGCAGAACTGGCGCATCAAGCGATGGAAAAATATTCCCAAGCAGAAAGTGGACTTACAACCTGGATTAAAGCCGCGTTGGCAGACGGTCGTTTAGTAGAACTAGACCCACAATTCGCCTCCACGCAGTTCATTGGTCTGCTTAAGTCTTTTGCGTTTTGGCCGCAAATCATTGGTCATGTGCCGTCACCGGATGCTGCACACAAGCAAGTGCTCATTACTTCAAGTGTCGAGATGTTCCTTAAACAATATCAGGCGTGATTTTGGTGGTTGACGAGAATTCAACCACAATAAAACCATCACTGGTATCCGCTGTTATTTTCCCTATACTGCAACCCACTTTCGTCATGACGACTCAGTAAAACTTCAACTTTAGGTAGCCCTATGATTACTTTCACCACCAACTTTGGCGATATCGAGATTGAACTGAACCTTGAAAAAGCGCCAGTAACGTCGAAAAACTTCCTTAAATACTGCCAAGACGGTTTCTACGAAGGCACGACATTTCACCGTGTTATTGAAGGTTTCATGATTCAAGGTGGTGGTCACACTATCGACATGACAGAAAAACCAACTCGTGCCCCAATCGTCAACGAAGCAAACCGTGGCTTGAAGAATGTGATTGGTTCTGTGGCAATGGCTCGGACTGATGCACCACATTCTGCAACGGCGCAGTTCTTCATCAACCTTGATGACAACGATTTCCTAGATCACACCTCAACAACCAATGCTGGCTGGGGTTACGCGGTATTCGGTAAGGTTTCAGCAGGTATGGATGTGGTAAACAAAATTGCGAAAGCACCAACAACCATTCGCTGGGGACACGAAGATGTGCCTTGCGAAGATATTGTGATTACAAAAGTCACTATTCGCGACTAATTCATTCACGTCCTTTCCCGCCCCTAGTGCATTCGAATTGATGGCATAAAGAAAAGAAGGCTGTGCGATAGGACTATGGTGGTAAGGGTTCGACTTTACCACCTGTATTCAAAGCTCGTTGTTAGAATAGTTACCAGCGAGAACGATAAGTACGGTGACACCCTTTGCACGTCTTATTCGCAGAATTTAACCCTTGCTCTGCACTCGACAAGTCTTGTTCAACACTCGCCTGATAAAGCTCAGAAAAGCACTTGAAGAACAACCCACACTCGGCCTTGCGCCGAGTGTTTTATTTTCGTCTCGACCATTTGATATAGCAAAATAGTGAAGCAATGATCACCGCCCCACCGAGCAGCTTCTGCATCTCTACACTTTCGCCAAGCACACTCACACTTAACAGCAGCGTCCACACAGGCTCAAGAATCATGATCAATGCCGCCACTTCCATGTTCACGGAGTGCTGACCGACCGTTTGTAGCAAGTAACGAATAGACGTTGCGATCACCGCAGAGACAATAAACCAGAAGACTAAGGTTTTGGTGATTTCGAACTCCGGCTGAGCTGTCATAGAAGCAAAGGCTAAACCACTCACACCCACCACAAACAGTTGCACACAGATTGATGCGATAGGCTTGATATTGGTAATCACACGCTTGTTCATCACAAAGTGAACAGACAACAACATCGATGCTAGTAAGAAATAAATCTGACTCTGCTCAACATGCCAGCCGTTACCCAAAGTCAGCAACAGCATGCCAATAATCGCGATCGGGAAAGACATCCAAAACGCGCGATTAGGCTTAACTCGAAACAAAATCCAAGACACAAACGGTGCAATGATCATGGCTAAGCTCATGATGAATGCCCCTTCCGACAAGCTTTCAGTCACCGAAACTGCAAACACCCATACCTGCAATGAGGCAGACAACAACAAACCCACGCCGCAAAGAGACAGAATCTGCTTAAACGAAAGCTTACGAATATGGTGAATACAAAATGGCAGAAGAATAAGACTCGCGACGAGGAATCGCACACCAATGAACACTGGCCCAGGCATTTCTAATACCACCAGCTTAGATGCAATCCATCCCACCCCAGCTAGCAGGGTGGCAAATAGAAGGTAAAGCTCTCCGCGCATCGCTTTCACGTTCATCATTTTACTTAGTCCAATAACAAAAAAAGCAACCCGACTCTGCAAGGTTGCTTTTTATAAACATTCAACAGGATCGAGATACTATCTCAATACTCTGCTTCAGGCAGCTGTTTTTAGCCTGCGTATTCTGGGTAATCCGTTAAACCTTTTTCAGCACCACCGAACAATGTGTTTGGATCGTGCGCTGCAAGTGGGTAACCATTTTGAATACGAGCTGGTAAATCTGGGTTCGCAACGAATGGACGACCAAAACCAACCATGTCAGTTACGCCTTCAGCAACGGCTTTTTCGCCACGCTCGCTATCGTATTTACCCGCATAAATAAGGACACCCTCGTAGGCTTCACGAACTGCTGCTTTAAATGCTTTTGGCGTTTCAGGTGCATCGTCCCAATCAACTTCTGCAATGTGTAGGTAAACAATTTTGTATAGGTTAAGTAGTGCTGCCGCCGCTGTGTAAGTCTCTACTGGTGTAGCGTCAACCGTACCATTCAACGATGTGAACGGAGCAAGGCGTACACCAACACGGTCAGCACCAATCGCTTCAACCATAGCTTCAACCACTTCGCCTAGGAAACGTAAACGGTTTTCAATTGAACCACCGTATTCGTCAGTGCGGTTGTTTGCTTCAGAATCGATGAATTGGTTGATTAAGTAACCATTCGCTGCGTGAAGTTCGATACCATCAAAGCCTGCTTCAACCGCATTCAAAGCCGCTTGGCGATACTGTTCAACCACCTCTTTGATGTCTTGTTTCGTCATTTCACGAGGTTCAACCACATCAACAAAGCCCGGTTCATCAGTACCGTTATCGATGAATACCTTTACGTTTTGTGCTTTAAGTGCAGAAGACGAGATTGGCTGTTCACCACCAATGTTGTCTGGGTGTGTTACACGGCCTACATGCCAAAGTTGAGCGAAGATAACGCCCTCTTTTTCATGTACGGCATCAGTCACTTTTTTCCAACCAGCGATCTGCTCATCAGAATAGATACCCGGAGTCCAAGCATAGCCTTGACCCATAGGTGAAATTTGTGTGCCTTCAGCAATAATCAAACCTGCAGAAGCACGCTGAGCGTAGTAAGCCGCCATCATATCGTTTGCTGAATTACCAGGTTGCGTTGCGCGAGAACGCGTCATCGGTGGCATAACAATACGGTTTTTAAGCTCGATATTACCAAGTTGAATTGGTTGAAATAGTGCGTTTGTCATTGTTATATCCTCGATTAACCTAGTTGAATCAGTTCGATTTGGTAGCCGTCTGGGTCAGTAATAAAAGCGATATGAGTTGAGCCGCCTTTCACTGGACCCGCTTCGCGAGTGACGTTGCCACCTAGCGATTTGATTTTGTCACATGCTGCGTAAATATCTTCTACACCCAATGCCAGATGACCAAACGCGCTGCCCATCTCGTACTCATTCGTATCCCAGTTGTACGTTAGCTCGATAGTCGTGCCGCCTTGCTCATAGCCAACAAAAACCAATGTGTAGCGGTACTCTTTGTTTTCGTGGCGTTCAAGTTCCTTCATTCCCAATACCTTGGTGTAGAACTCGATAGACTTGTCTAAATCAGTAACTCGGATCATTGTGTGTAGGAATTTCATATTTCGCCCTTTTTAGCCCAGCAACCTGAGCCGATATAATCGTGAGTGGAGGTTACCCACTCCTTTGTTAGGGTTAATATACGAGCTGACAGCAAATAAATGAAATTATCATAAATTCTCATTGTGATAATTTTTTATTATAACTCACTTAATACAAGTGATTTGTTAAGAAGATATTTGGCAAACAAAAGATAGGGCGACGATCAGAAAGCGGAGCGCCAACTGTTTAGTGATTTAGACATGTCATTAGTCGTATTAATGATCTGCTCTCTCAACCACTTATGTGCCGGATCGGTGTTCTGTTTTTTCAACCAAATGAGGTAATGAGAGATAGGCTGATAATCGAAAGGCGGTTTGAACAACTGTAACCCAAGACGTTCCTGATACTGGTTCGCCATAGAAAGCGGCACAACAGTGATGTAATCAGTCTGGCTACACAGCATTAGGTTACTGGCCATAGAGCTGCCGTGAATTACAATTTTACGCGAGGATAAGTCTAACGAAGTGTAGTGAGTCAAACTTCTTACTTGGCGACGTGTTCTGGCTAAAACCGCATGTTGCTCACTGAGATATTGCGCCTCGGTGATCTCACCTTTGATCCTAGGGTGCCCATTTCGGCAAACAATCACAAACTCACTGTCGTAGAGCTTTTCGCTCATCATGCTTGAATGCTCAGGCAACACAATGTCGATCATCAAATCAAACTTCTGAGTTAATAGATCCTCATGGACTTGATCATCACTATCTGGTTGGTCATACACCTCAAGAGATAAGCCTTGGTTAGATAACTGAGAAAATCGATCGAGCAACATCCACTTTAAATGTTCGGGAACCGAAGCCACAAACCTGCGCTCTGTACTCGCTTCATCAAACCCAGCCATACCTTGAAACACGCCGTTGAGCTCGTGTATTGGCGCTTTGATTTGCTCATACAAGCTTTGCGAGTAAGCAGTAGGCACAACCCCTCGCCCACTGCGCACAAACAACTCTTGGCCAATTTCATTTTTCAGTCGGCCGAGCGCAGTGCTGATCGTCGATTGATTGGTATTCAAATGATCGGCAGCCTTACTCAAACTGCCCTGCTCCATCACCGCTGAAAACACAGCCAATAAGTTAAAATTCGGAATGTCATTACTCATGATTCAGTGCTCATTTGGCGATAGATTTAATTATCTTATCGTAAAAGCGATAGAATGAAACAACGGATGCTCATTGAGAAAACAAAACTGAGAAGGAAGCATCATATGGTAAAGAGCAAAAATGTCAGAACAACTCACTCTTTCGAATAGCTGCCACATTCGCCAGATTGGAATCTAAATCTCTTCGCTGTGCCAGTAACGCTTAATCCACCCAAACTCACCCTAGACTGGTCGGAGTATTCAATATTTCCGTCCTGCCTTATTGATACTTTTATAGCCACTTCTATGATCCAGGCTAATTAAATAGACATATTTTATAAGCCGAGTTTGAGCCTGTTCAAATAAACCCACCTCACGTTTAAGCAACCACTCAATTCATCGTAATTACGATAATTCAATATCGCAATAATGCGTAGATAGCACCAGTTACACTTCCTATTATTTCGCCAACAAATCAATTCTTAACCTAAACAGAAAACCTAAAAATGTGTAGATGATGGTGTTGCACACATCACGGAAGACGGCCTTAAAACCCAATGCAGCAAACGAACCTATCAATGGTAGACGTTACTTAAGAATGATTTCGCCAAGTGTTTTTAACACTCTATTCGCGAGAATGCGTTGTCTACGTGGTCAAAGCGATTTTTAATTGTCATCTAGTACTTTTGACTCACTAGGTCTATACGGTTACGTGAGTTCAACACCTCTTTCAGATGTCTTCTAAAAGTCTTGTACCAAGGCTGCACTTTCTCTCTCCTTATTTAGGTTGAGATATGAACTTTATAAAAATCGTTTTCCAGAAAATCTGGGCCGTTGTGATGGTCTTGATTAAATTCTGCCTGTTTATGGCAGTGATGTTTGCGGGAGCATGGGCTCTTGCACCATTAGGCACAATCCATTCTAAAGACATCGACATGTCTCAATTCAACAATCATCCCAATGAAATGATGATGAACTTCTTCCAGATGGAGTCCTTCTCTGGTTACTTGTTCTCAGTGACCATTGCTGTGGTTTTAGCCGGTGTTTACGGCATGTGGCAGTTGCATGAACTGGGTGTGCATAAAGCAAAAGAGCACAAAAGCGCTCACGTACAAATCGTGTTTGCACTGTCACTTTGTGGTCTATTCATTAGCAAAACATTCTGGGTTATTGCATTAGTTATCGCGTTGGCGAACTGGAAGCATATTGGTCAATCACTGAGTGATGTTATTCGCCGTGGTGTTCAGCCTAAACAAGACGCGACCAATACAGAGACAGCCGCAGTCCACGTATCACCTGAACAACCGGTAACAGAGCCGTCTTCAGTAGAGCAATCTTCAAAAGAACAGGCTTCAGAAGAAAAGACTCCAACAACACCATCCGCTACAGAAAAAGAGGTCGCATAATGAAAGAGATGATGATTCCATACATCCTAATTGTATGGTCACTGTTTGCGACAGGCGCACTTAAGAAGAACTTCAAGAACTACACATGGGCTGCCATTGGCGGCGTAACGATTCTTGCGGTATTAGCGGTTATCTCTCGCTTGTGGGCACCCGTTGATCTAACCAACTCAACCACAGTGAAAGCACCACACGCGGTAATGTCACCGATCTTTGGCCAGCAGATCGACCAAGTGCTTGTTGAACACAACCAAATGGTTAAAGAAGGCGACGTAATTTACACACTCGTCGACATTGACTCAGCCGCAGACAAAGCAAAGATCGAATCTTCAATTGTTCAGAAAGAAGAAGAGATCAAGCAAATGGATCGCGACTTAGAGCGTGCTGAAACGTCACCTGAAATCTTCAATATGCGTGACGTGGAAAAATACGACTCCGATCTTCGAGTACTGCACGCTGAACTTGTGTCATTAAAAGCCGACTTGCAGAAAGTTAACTGGGCACAAGAGAAGAAAACCATTCGAGCTGAATTTGATGGCCAAGTCTCTATCGTGAACATTGCGGAAGGCTCGGTAATGGGCAATATGCACCTTTACAACACCAGCAAAAAGTTCTTAGAGATGCGCATCTCTGACCAAACATACGGCTATGTTCAAGTGGGTGACTTTGCTGAGTTCTTCGTAGACGCTTATCCAGGTCACGTGTTCCGGGCAAAAGTACACAGCTTTAATGCAGGTACCGGTGAGTCGAGTATTTCTCCACTTCAGGGGCCACAAAGTGTCGGTCAACACGTAGTAAGAAACGGCAATGGTTTAGGTCGTACTATCGTACTTGAGATCATCGAACCAGAAGGTTACAACATCCCGATTGGTTCAACTGGCGCGGCTTGGATCTCGGCTGAGAAGCCACACCCATTCTGGGGCTTCATTGATGTGATTGGCGCAGCAACCGTTCGCCTACAATCTTACAAGTCATACTTAGGGGCTTGGTAAACGATTAGCTCTTGATAAGCAATTAAATATTCAATGATTTGGCTGTTATTCACTCGTATCACAGCCACTCATGAACTAGCGACTAATTGTAAAACAAATGCCCTGAATTTCAGGGCATTTTTGTATCTGTTGCAAGCTCATTTACTAATTGATTTAGATCAAAATTAATCGCCAATACAATCGTTTATCAAACAAATCATCGAAAAAACGATAGATTGAAATATTATTAGCGCGTAGATAGCGACCTCCCCCACCTCTATCATTTGGCTCAAGAAATCCAATTCCTGTATCCAAATATAAGGTCACTACCATGACTAATACATTCAAAAAAATGGCGCTTCCTGTTGCTATTGCGAGCACTCTACTTACTTCTGGTTTTGCATCTGCAACACCGATTGTCGAAGCGACATCGAAAATAGGCCAAGAACTTCAGACATCAAATGCTGCGCAATACCAAAACATTGATCTTGATGCTCGCTACAAGAGCGAGGTTCTATTCGAACACAAATCAAACATGTTCTGGGGAAAAGGCGAACGTATTCAAGTTGTTTCTAAAACAGGCGATTCTCTAGCTTACACTGCTGAGTCTGACCATGTTCACCCAATCCTCACCAAGCATGGTCGTAAAATGGACCAAGCAATCATCAAAGTAGATGACAACGTATATCTTGGTTACGGTTTCGGTCTAGATACACCCGTCATGATTGAAGGTACGGACGGCATCATCATTGTTGATCCAGGCGAGTCGGTAGAAATGGCTCAATCGGTTAAAGAGCAATTCCGTCAAATCACCGACAAGCCGGTTAAAGCAATCATTTATTCTCACAACCACATCGACCACATCTCTGGTGTGCGTGCGTGGGTGACTGACGAAGAAGTGGCATCAGGTGAAGTAAAAATCATCGCTGAAGAAGGCCTAACCGCTGCAGTGGCTAACTGGTCTTCAAACCTAGGTACTCTATTTGGTCACCGTACTTCTTACACAGGTGCTAAGCACGTAGAAGAAGGCGAGCACGGCACAGTAAACGACGGCCTTGGTCCACGCTTCATGCAAGGTGCTATCTCGTTCATCGAACCAAACCTGCTTGTACCAAGCCAAAGCCACATCGAAATCGAAATTTCTGGCGTGAAAATGCACATCGAGAACGTGCCATCTGAAACTAAAGATGAGTTAGTGGTTTACTTCCCAGACCAGAAAATCCTGCACGCGGCTGAAGTACTTCAAGGTGAGAACTTCCCTAACCTTCACACCATCCGTGGTACTAAATTCCGTGACCCATCAATGTGGTTCAAGGGCATCGACGTAATGCGTAAGTTCGACACTGAGATCATGATTAACTCTCACGGTCGTCCTGTTGAAGGTAAAGAAGCAGTAGCTGACGTACTAACGGCTTACCGTGATGCGATTCAATACACTCATGATCAAACTATCCGTTACATGAACAAAGGTATGACGCCAGACGAGCTAGTTGAAGTAGTTAAACTTCCTAAGCACCTTGCAGAACACCCTTGGTTAGGTGAACACTACGGTACTGTTGCACACGCCGTGCGTCAGATTTACGTAGGTTACAACGGTTTCTTCGAAGCGGATCCATGGCAGCTAGAGCCAATGGCTTACGAGCAACGCGCTAAAGCATTCGTAGAGATCATGGGCGGTCGTGACAACATCCTTACGACTGCACAAGCAGCAATTAAGGCTGAGAACTACACATTTGCAGCAGAAATTCTTTCTTACCCAATCACGGTAAACAAGCAAGATATGGAAGCTCGTGAGATGAAAGCACAAGCTTACAAAGCATGGGCTGCAGACCAAGTGAACATCAACTGGCGTAACTGGGCGCTCAACGCGGCGGCTGAACTAGAGAACAAACGTGACTTCTCTAACATGATCAGCTTCGCTTCTGTTGACGTTCTTACTGCACTACCAAGCAAGCAGATCTTCGACATGATGACTTCAACGCTTATCGCAGAAAACTCGTTAGACGTGAACATGATGCTAACGTACAACTTCTCTGATACGAACGAAGCATTCACTATCGAAATTCGCAACGGTATTGCTCAGTTACACGACGAAGCAGTGAAAGGCGCAGACGTTCAAATCGACACCACTCGTGCAGTATTGAACCAAATCTTGATTGCAGGTCCAAACGCTCAACAAGTGATTGGTACCAACCTACAGTCTGGTGCATTCACGTTCTCGAATGGCGACATCAAAGGCTTCGGTCAATTCATGAGCTACTTCGATAAGGCAATGACTCCAGAAGAGATCATGCTCATCGTTCGCTAATAGCGAGCTCGAACGGTCACTCTTTGGCGATAGATCTTCGACGATGGCTCTTTGACGAAAGCTACTTAGCAAACAATCTCGCTAAATAGCTATCAATCGATTCGCTGACCGCTTCACATGGACGACAAACAAATTCAGGGACCCTTTGTGGTCCCTTTTTTATCGTCAGGTTCGGCTGCTGCCGTCAGATTCTTAATCCTTTTACAGGTCTCGATAACCATTATGTTAAAACGATTTGCTTTGATTCTTTCACTCACCTCTTCACTCACGTTTGCCTGTGGCCTTCACCAAGATACCGGGTTTAGTTTGGTGACAGAGCCCGGTTCACTAGAGGTGTTTGGCAACGTCATCACAGCCAGACAAGACAATGAATTCAACAACCTCAATAAGCCAGATCACTTTCGACTCTTTGCCATCAAAGCTGCGCTTTCAAAACCCCACCCAAGCAAAATTGAGTTCAATTTATTCGAAGCAATTAAAGGTCATTACAGCCAAGTGAAGTTTGAGAAAGGTGTCGATGTGTCAGGCAGAGATACTTTGCCTACCGAGGAAGATCTCTTACTGATTACGGAACTCGATGTGTTCGATGCGCTAGCAACTGGCACCATCTCTTGGGATCACGCGATACTAAACGGCTTAGTGATCATCAACGGCCCACAAGATAAACGAGAACAGCTTGAAGATTGGCTTGGTGATATTTTTGAAGGGTAATAGCTTAAAGCAGAACAGATAAAATAAAGCGGAACAGATAAAAGGTCGTCAAACCCTCGGACTTCAGAACATTGAGGGTTCAACGACAAACTTAAGTCAAAAAAGCGTAGGCAACGGAATCAACTCCAGCCCCAGCACACCACTGATGCTCATTACCACCAGCAGAGAGACCTTGAAGACGGCCTTTGACCACTGGAGGTAGTTGAGGCAATCAACCTTACGAAACGTCACTTTAGTCCACATAAAACAGACTGCCGCCGACACAGCTAGGTATTCATAACCTGCGCCTCCGAGTAGGAACAGCGCCAATGAGACTGCGCCAAACGCCACCACATAGGCTTTCATGTGTTTATGTGCTTTGTCGACGCCCTCTTTCACCGGTAACACGGGAATGCCTGCATCTCGATAATCTTGTATCCGGAACATCGCGATCGCGTACGAGTGTGGCATTTGCCATAAACAGAACATCACAAACAACAATACCGCTTCAAGGCTGATGTAATTAGTCACCGCCAAGTAACCCACCAATGGCGGAACTGCGCCCGAAATACTGCCGACTAAAGTGCCGTACACCGATGTACGCTTGTACCACATGGTGTAGAAAAAGACGTAAAACACATAGCCAAGCAACACCACAACCGCAGACATCGGATTAACAAATTGAAACAGCAGCGCCGTGCCTGCCAGCAACATAACTAACGCATAGATAAATGCGACGTCTGTGTTGATATTGCCCTGAACCAATTCACGGTTCTGGGTACGTTTCATTTTCTGGTCGATATCTCGATCAAAGATGTTGTTCACCACGCAACCTGATGCAATCACAAGCCCTACACCCGCTAAAGTCGTCAGTAACAACATCGCACTGGCTGGTTCTGTTTTTGCAGCGAGGAAGAACCCCGCCGCAACAGAAATCAGGTTGCCGAAAATGATGCCCGGTTTGGTAATAGACAAATATTTTTTCAGCATACCTTGGCCTACAACTTCATGTTGACGTTCATGTTGTAGATGATCCATACCGAGCCAGCGATAAGAATCAATACAACAATGGCGGTAAACATCAATGACACCAAGTTCCAACGCCCATCGGGAGATTTCGCTTCCATGTGCAAGAAGTACTTAAAGTGCACAAAGATTTGCACCAGCGCACAACCGAACAAGATCACGTAAGTTTCCGTGTTTGGTAGCGCATGTGCCCACACAATGTAGAACGGAATAATGGTGAGAATTAGTGAAGCAATAAAGCCTTTCACGTAATCCGTTGCACCGCTGTCTAGATGCTGTTCCATTACATCACCCCCATTAAGTACACGATGGTAAATACACAAATCCAAACGATATCAAGGAAATGCCAGAACAAACTTAAGCACTGGAAACGCATCGACATGTTGTCGTTCAAGCCTTTGGTTGAAAGTTGGTGATACGCCACCGCCATCCAGATAAGACCGAACGTTACGTGCAAACCGTGTGTACCAACCAAGGTAAAGAACGCTGAAAGGAACGCACTCTCTTGAGGACCATAACCTTCTGCAATCAAGTGGTGGAACTCATACACTTCCATACAGATAAAGGCTAAGCCCAATACGAAAGTCACTTTGATCCATCGCTTCAGTCCGGTCACGTCTTTGCGCTTCATTGCAATCATGCCAAAACCAAAGGTGATGCTACTGAACAGCAGCATCATGGTTTCGACAAACACGAACGGCAGTTCAAAGATGTCTTTACCTGTCGGCCCTGCAATTGATCCACTCTCAAGCACGGCATACGTCGCGAAAAGCGTGGCAAACAGGACACAGTCACTCATCAAGTAAACCCAGAAGCCAAACAACTTATTCCCCGCAGCTTCGTGGTGATGATCATGCGAGTGTGCAAGATCATAAGTGTGTGACGGAGTATTAGCTTGCATACGTCGTCTCCAAGTCATCTTTTTTGTCGTTGTTATCAGTGTCAGCGCTGTTACCACGACCAGAATGGTCGCCTTTCACTGACTGTTTCTTCGCTTCTGCAAGCTGTGCACGTCGAGCCGCTTCAATCGCTTTGATCTCTTCAACTTCCACGTAGTAGTCCACATCGTCGTTGTAGCTGTGTTGAATACACGTCACCACGATGCCTACTAAGCTTGCAGCCGCTAGCCACCAGATGTACCAGATCATTGCGAAGCCAAATGCCAACGCCCATGCAGACACATAAATGCCTGTCGGTGTGTTCTTCGGCATGTGAATACGTTCGTATTCTTCTTCCTGAGTTGGATCAAACTCACCACTTTGCTTTTGATACCAGAACGAATCGATCTCATCGCCCTTAGGCAATTTTGCAAAGTTATAGAACGGTGGTGGTGACGATGTCGCCCATTCGAATGTACGTCCGCCCCAAGGGTCACCCGTTAGATCTCGGTTTTGGTCGCGGTCACGAACACTCACGTAAGTCTGAACGAACTGACACACCACACCCATCGCAATCACGCCCGTACCTGCAGCCGCAACCGCCAATAGTGGGAAGAACTCAGGGTTAATGTCTTGGCTCAAACGACGCGTCATGCCCATAAAACCTAGAGCGTAAAGCGGCAAGAACGCCATCAAGAAGCCGATGATCCAGCAGTAGAACGCGCGTTTGCCCCAAAGCTCGTTCAAAGTGAAACCGGTCGCTTTCGGGAACCAGTAACCAATCGCAGCGAAACAACCGAACACTACGCCACCGATGATTACGTTGTGGAAATGCGCAATCAGGAATACTGAGTTATGCAGAATGAAGTCTGCACCCGGTACTGCCATTAACACGCCCGTCATACCACCAACGGTGAAGGTGATAAGGAAGCCAACTGTCCACAACATAGGTGTTGTGAAACGGATACGACCTTTGTACATGGTGAACAGCCAGTTGAAGATCTTAACCCCGGTTGGGATAGAGATAATCATGGTTGCGATGCCGAAGAAGGCATTCACATTTGCGCCTGAACCCATAGTAAAGAAGTGATGCAGCCAAACCACAAACGCAAGGATGGTGATAGCCACCGTCGCCCATACCAGCGAGGTATAACCAAACAGTTTTTTACGTGAGAAGGTTGCCGTCACTTCAGAGAACACACCGAAGATAGGCAAGATTAGGATGTACACTTCAGGGTGTCCCCATGCCCAAATCAGATTCACATACATCATCACGTTGCCACCAAGGTCGTTGGTGAAGAAGTGCGTGCCGATGTATCTATCCAAAGTCAGTAGCGCGATGGTCACCGTTAGGATAGGGAAAGAGATAATGATCAGGATGTTGGCACACAGCGATGCCCACGTGAATACTGGCATCTTCATCATTGGCATAGACGGAGTACGCATCCGCAAAATCGTCGCGAAGAAGTTCACACCCGTTAACGTGGTACCCACACCGGATATTTGCAGTGCCCATATCCAATAGTCGACCCCCACTCCAGGGCTTGCCTCAATACCGGAAAGCGGTGGATACGCCAACCAACCCGTACGGCCAAACTCACCTAAGCCCAGTGACATGTTGGTTAGGATGATACCCACTACAAACAGCCAGAAGCTCAGGTTATTGAGGTAAGGGAACGCAACATCACGAGCACCGATTTGCAACGGCACGATGATGTTCATCAAACCGATAACCAAAGGCATCGCTACGAAGAAAATCATGATCACGCCGTGAGCCGTGAAGATCTGGTCGTAGTGATGTGGCGGCAAATAGCCCGTTTCACCGGCTGCAGAAAGCAATTGCTGGCTACGCATCATGACCGCATCAGCAAAGCCACGAACTAACATCACCATCGCAACAGCAATGTACATGAAGCCCAATTTTTTGTGGTCTACCGACGTAAACCATTCATTCCAAAGGTATTGCCACTTACCGGCTTTGGTTACCGCGTACACCACTAAACTGCCCACTAAAGCGATCATGGTTAAGGTGACCAAAATAATGGGCTCGTGGTAGGGAATTGAGTCTAGAGTTAATCTTCCAAACATGACGATTATCCTTGGGTTTCCGGCAAACAGTTCATTGAACCAGGGTGCTGGGTCACGACATCAGTGAATAAAAATGGTGGGATACTAGAAAACAGCGTCACAGGCTCAGCCACACTTGGCGCGGCCAATGAACGGAACTGCTCCCAATCTTCGATGCGATCAGGACTTGCTTTCACTTTCTCTACCCAATTTAAAAACGCCACTTGATCAGGCATGGCCGATGCGGTGAATTTCATCTGAGAGAACCCTTTGCCACTGTAGTTCGAAGCAAAGCCTTTGAAGTCACCTTCGTGGTTTGCAATCAAATTCAACTTAGTCACCATTCCCGGCATCGCGTAGATCTGCGAACCAAGACGCGGGATAAAGAACGCGTTCATGATGTTGTCTGAAGTTAGCTTAAACGTCACCGGTACATCTTTCGGGAACGCAACATAGTTAACCGTCGCAATGTTTTGCTCCGGATAGATGAACAGCCACTTCCAGTCCAGAGAGACCACTTCGATCACCATAGGTTGCACATCACTTTCCAGAGGCTTGGAAGGCTCTAGTTCGTGTGTTGTTCGCCAAGTGATGGTGGCTAGAATCGCGATGATGATGATTGGAATCGTCCATACCACTATTTCAATTTTGGTTGAGTGCGCCCAGTCAGGTGCATACTCTTCCGTGGTATTGCTCTCGCGGTATCGGTAAGCAAAGTAGATGGTCATCAGAATCACTGGGATGACGACAATCAACATCAGCAACAGAGCCGTGATAATCAGCTCTTTTTCCTGAACGCCAACGCTACCTTTTGGGTCGAGCAATGCGGAGTTACATCCTTCGAGCATCAGAATGGTTCCCAGCAAACCAATCTTCGACAAACTTGTCCTCGATAAAATGCGTTTATACCTTGAAGCTTCCATTAACTTTCTCGATGGTTATCCAGCCTCAGAACGAATGCCTAAGTACTGGTTGTCATGATCATTAGAATATTTATGTGTTGAGCATGTGAAACGCCGCATCTCAAAAAGCAATGCAATAAAGCCCGTTACTGCTGGGTTAAAACCACACAGAAAACATGACTTAATTGTTGCACTTTGAAATACATTGTTACATTTGGCGCATTATGAAGAGTTGAAATTGAAAGCTCACCAAACAAACTTGGAAACTAACCTTCCATTAATGAATGTGAAAACTAAGGAATAGAAGACGATTAAGACACACAGCAATATCGTGCTACACAAATGGAGCCAGTGCTGACAAGGGATCTCGAAACAGTAGATAAACACTCGCGCGTCACCACTGCTCAGGGCAAGTTCAAGGTACATTAGAAAGAGCGAATAAATAGAAGTGTGACGCCCATCAAGATTGTGAATTCACATACCATTTACAAGGTATTCACTGGTTAGATTATTCAAAATACCCACTCATTCACCAGCAAGATAACCAAGCATTCATCGATGTACTACTGTGACGAATTGAAAGAATATTATGACTAACAGAAAGGATAATTTGACTAATTGAGAACGTTATAGCGGTGAAAAGAACAACACAATGGTCGGAATTGGGATGAATTTATCGAGAATAACAACACCATAATCGAGCCAGATACGGCTCGATTATGGGCAATTGAAAAGCAGTTAAATTAAAAAACAGTTATGCCGCTTGAGTCGCGATGGTTTTTCGCTGATTTCGAGTCATCAAGTGATAAACCACCGGCACAAAGTAGAACGAGATAAGCGTGGTTAACACAGTACCACCCACAATCGCGACCGCAAACGGAGGCCAGAAACCACCGCCAGCGATGATCAATGGCATAAAGCCGCCAACAGTCGTTATCGTGGTTGAGCTGATATGGCGAGTACACGACATCACAGCTTCAACGACTGCATCTACATTCCCGGAGGAAGCCTCTTTATCGAGTTTCAATTCGGTCAAAATCACAATGGCCGCGTTAATCGCTAAGCCCGCAATCCCAAGCATCGCGATAATCACCGTAAAGCCGAACGGATAACCGAAGATCCATACCGACAACAGCCCTAGTCCACCAGCCAACCCTGCTACCATGAAGATGATGCTGCTCATTCGGAACGAGTTGAATGACATCACCACCACCAGCACCATCAATACCACCACGACTGCGACATTCGAGATGAGGCTGTTGACTGAATTGTCTCGCTCCGCTGATTCGCCACCAAAACCAATGGTGTAACCCGATGGCATCTCATAGCTTGCTAAGCGTTTTTGGAATTCATTAAGTACGGTTTGAGGTAAGACACCCGCTTCAATGTAACCCTCGATGGTATTCACACGCTGCCCGTTACGACGAGTAATCGCACCGCGACTGGTCGTCAATTCCAGTTCTGCCAGAGTCGAAACATTGATCCCTGTTGAGTAGACATCAGAACTGATTGGCAGACGAATATTGCTTAAGTGAGCCAAGTTTTCACGCGCCTCATCTGCCACACGAACACGGATTGGTACCGACTCACTGCCTTCAATCACAGAGCCACTTTCACGACCTGTCAACGTAGTTTGCAGCATACCTGCGAACTGGTTCAATGAAATACCATTCAGCTTTGCGGTGTCTTCATCGACCTTCAACCACACCTTAGGTGTACCCGGTTGCAGCGTTTCCCTTGTGTGCGTCACATGAGGAACACCCGCCAAAATCAATCGCACATCCTCACCAATCGCTTTCAACGTATCGAGGTTTTCACCATACACTCGCAGTTCAACGGGCGCGGTAAATGGAGGCCCTTGGTTAAGCTTACGTACCAAGATTTGTGCTTCCGGCACCTCTTCATCCAACACCTTTTGCAACTGTGGAATTAGCGCATTGGCTTGGTCAAAGTTCTCTGTTTTCACCATGGCTTGCGAGAAGTACGGCGCGTTATTTTGCCTTGCTTGCAGATTGTAATAGAAGGATGGGAAGTTTGCGCCCACTAGCCAATCGATACGCTCCACTTCAGGGTAACGATGAATAATATCGTCAATTTTTTCAGATGTGTTTTTGGTGGCGTAAATGCTCGCTTGCGGCGGCATGTAAACCTGAATCTCAAACATGTCTCGGTCTGATGGCGGGAAGAATTGCTCAGTCAGCTGAGACATACTCCAGTAACCGGTAAACGGAACCAACAACACCAAAGCAATCGTGATAATTGGATGCGTGACACCAAAGCGGACAGAAGACGAGAACCAGCGCGTCAAAGCCGGGATTCTTAAGCCGGTCATGTACCAATGGTGCTGTCCTTTCTTGTCGACATCACTGAGTTGTTTCGGCAGTAGCTTAGTCGCTAAGCCTGCGATTAAGGTGTGCGAGATGATGTAAGAGCCGATCAATGAGAAAGAAACGGTAATCGCAATACCACCGACGAACTCACCCGATGCACCCGGCATCAAGATAATCGGGGCAAACGCCAACACGGTAGTTAAGGTTGAGCCTAATAACGGCACCCATAAATGCTTCAATGCATTCATGGTCGCTTCAGCGCGCTGTTGCCCTTTCAAGCGATAAGCTTGAATGGTATCGACCATCACCACCGCGTTATCAACCATGATCCCGAGCGCCACAATTAGGCCTGTCACCGACATTTGGTTAATCGGTACACCGGTCATTTTCATGATCGACAAGGTCAATAATGAGGTTAACGGCAGAGAAATGGCGACTAAGATCGCGGCACGCACGCCTAAAGTGACAAACAGCACAATCAAAATCAGACCGAAACCGATCATCAAGCTTTTGCCTAAATCGTCTAAGCGAGTCTCGGTATAACCTTGCTGATTAAACAGCACTGTCACCTTAACGTTACTTGGTAACTCTTGCTCAAATTTACCAATCAGAGCATTAGCTCGCGACGTCCAGTTATCGACTCGCAGATCAGGGTGCATTCTTGCCGCGACAATCACACCCGGCTCACCATCAATAATAGCAATCTGGTCTTGTGGGGTTTTCTCACCACGTTTCACAGAAGCAATGTCTTCCATACGGATGATGTGACCTTTGCTATCAGTGGCTATTGGCACTTGCTTAATGCGTTCAATGGAATCAAGCTCAGACTTAATCTCTAAGCCAAAGCGAGAATAAGTACTCACTAACTCGCCGGCCGAGTTCTTGGCGTCTGCCCCTTCGAGCGATTCAGCGATATTGGCGCTTGAACGCCCTAGAGCAGCGGCATCGGCCGTACGTAAACTGATTTGAATCTCTTCTTGCGGCATCCCGTATTCATCAACGAATTCAGTACCCGACAAAGTTCTTAGTCGCTTGGCGAGCTCTTTGGCATAACGGCCAAGCGTTAACCTATCAGGCTCGCCTGCACCAGACCAAGTTAGAGATGCGATGGTCGTGAAAGCATAGGTATGGTCGCTATCGAGATCAGGCGATTGAGCACCCGCAGGCAAAATGGATTCGATATCAGATAACTTGTCGCGAGCTTGGGACCAGACGGGTTCTGGCTCGGTGATGGTGTCATTAAGTTCTAGCGTGACAATCGATACGCTCGGCCTAGAGGTTGAACTCACCAATTTAACTTCACTCAGCTCACGCAGCTTGTTCTCGATTACCTCAGTAACCAAGGTTTCAACACGCTCGGCACTGGCGCCGGGGAAGCTGGTTGTGATGTTCGCGTAACGGTTGATGATTACTGGGTCTTCTGCACGTGGCAACGTCATGAACGCCGAAATACCACTCACCATCAGCAGTGCGGTCATTAAGATAAGCAGTCGAGTGTTGGAAATAGTCTCTATTATTTTCATGCTATTTCCTATTCAGCAGTAACGCTAGCTGGCTTTACGGTTTGTCCTGGCACTAAACGATGTAAGCCACTGGCAATCACTTGTTCACCGTCTTCAATCGCCCCACTCACGTACGCTTGTTGATTGTTGGCAAACAACACTTGAACACTTCGGCGCTCAACTTTGTTGTCTTCACCAATCACAAAGATGTTCCACACACCGCGTAGGCCGTCAATCAAACCCGTTAATGGCACCCAGTAGCCTTGGTCATCAATCTGTTCATCAAATTTCAGATAGGCAAGTTGCCCTTCTAATACCGACGATTGTTCAGGAAAAAGATAACGCAAACCGACACTGCGAGACTGTGTGTCGACCATTGCGCCCGGATTCAACAGGCTCACAGCGAATTCATCTCGCCCGACGCGAATACTTGGTGCGGAAAGTGAAGTAACCTTTTTCATTTGATGGGCAGGGATACCGATGAAGGCCTCTTTCCCTTCAGAGGCAAGCAGTGTAAGAGTTGGATTCCCTACATTCACTACATCTCCAAGCGATACATAGCGGGTTGCGATGGTCCCTGAATATGGCGCACGAACTGTCGATTTCACCAACTTCAATTGATTGCCTTTTACCGAGGCATCAATACGCAGCAAGTTCGCCTGCAATACGCGTTGCTCACTGGTTAACGAATCAATCTCAGCTTCGGCACTGAAGCCTTTCGCTTTCAATGAACGTTGACGTTTAAGGTTCGCAGCCACCAAACTCAATTGAGCTTTGACTTCTTCAGCCTGCGCTTTCAGTTGGCTAGACTCGGTTTCCAAAAGTTGGGTATCCAGTCTGATCAACGGCTGACCCGTTGTGACTGTGTCACCGACATCCACCAGAATCTCGTTTACTTTGCCCGCTAGTTCGAAACCTAAACTAGCCTGCTGACCCGCCTTAACCACACCGACATATTCACGCTGCACTGCATAAGAGGAAGAGAGCGCCAAGGCCATCGTTTCCACGGTTAAAATGGTTTGGACGCTCGATGCCGTTTCAGCGGTTGAATCAACCGACTCTTGGGCTTGTTCCTTTTCGCCACATCCAACAAGAAAAGCCGACAACGCCACTGCCACTGCCACTGCGCTTCCCTTCATCAATTTATACATACGTACTGTTCCTATGCGGTACTCAATTATGTTCTTTTTTTAGACTAACCAAATCAAACTAGACTGTCTAGTTTGATTATGTTAAAAATAAGTTTCATCGTTAATGATTGATAAAACCATCACAAAAAGCATAATGCTTAGCGTAAAACGAGACACATAGAACTGAGCACCAACAGGCGCTAAGCAACGAGACAAACTAGGTAACGAGACAACACTAAGTAACGAGAAGCAAGCACGTGACTAAAATCATCAAGAGTGAACAGAAAAGATCGCAGATCTTAACCGCAGCCAGCCAACTTTTCTCTGAATATGGCTTCAAGATCAATATGGATCAGATAGCCAAAGCAGCGAACGTTTCCAAGCAAACGGTCTACTCTCACTTTAAAAACAAAGACGAGCTTTTCGAAACCTGCATGCAAACTAAGTGTGCCGAGCGCGAACTCAGCCCTTCTGCTTTTGATATGAATGCCACTTTGGAAGACGAATTGGTGAAGTTTGGTGTGAAGTTTCAAGATTTGTTACTTGATGAGCAGTCCAGACAGACCTTTCAAAATGCTGTGAGCCAATCCAACACGCACCCAGAGATCGCCTCTATCTATTTAGAAACTGGGCCTCAGAAAACCACCAAATTACTTGCTGATTATTTGCAGTCGAAAATAGACTCTGGTGATCTCACACTGTCGACATCAAGCTCACCAGTCATTGCAGCACGCCAACTGTTGCTGATGTTTCACGGCAAATCGGCGTATTGGTCATTCTTCGGTCACGATAGCGGAGAATCCGAAGAAGAAAGGCTTCACTACACTCGCGAATGTGTCGCGCTATTCTTGAACGGCAACCAGCCTCGTTAATTGTAGCTCTATCTTTGAATAAAAAAGGCACAGAGAAATTCATCCTCTGTGCCTTATCAATCATCAGTCACTCTCAGCAATAACAGCGATCGGTTTATTGGGTATGTTCCACAACGATCAGCTCATCGGTATTGAAGCCACGCTCTTTCGACATGGCTTTAAACTTCTCCATCACTTCTGGTGAGACTTCAGGCGTTCTTGCGAGTAGCCATAAGTAATCAGTGTCAGGCCCAGAAACAAACGCGTATTGGTAGCCCTCTTTGTCTAATTCAAACACGACATAAGCGCCGTAGAAAGGGCCAAAGAAAGACACTTTCAAATAGCCTTGTTCAGAGCCCTCAACGAAGTACGCTTTTCCTTCCGCTTCGTTCCACTCACCTTCTTCCGCCGAATAACCACGGTTAATCACCTTCACGCCGCCATCATCACGAAGGCTGTATTCAGCGCTGATGTTGTCTAAGCCACGCTCAAACGAGTGATCCAAACGAGCCACTTCGTACCATTTCCCTAGGTATCGTTCCAACTCAAACTGTTGAACAGGCTTTACCGTTTCGGGCATGCCAACACAACCACCCAATAAGATCACGCTAAGCAGCAATAATATTTTTTTCATCCTAACCTCGACTTGTTTTTATTAGTAATGCGAGTAAGTCTCTTGAAAACATAAACTTACATCCTTGGTAATACGTTAAATCCATTTTTATAGCTCACTTAACTGTAATTTATTCAGAACCTTATGTGAATTGTTTAGTCTGCGAATGGATTCGCAATCCTTTATTGACGAGCTGTATTCCCACAACCACCTCAAAAGGCACTGGAATTACATTCAAACAAGAGAGCAACCAAGGACACTTTATTATTAAAAATTCACGATATGATTCTCGCCACTCGCTTTCTATACTTACTAAACCGTGGAACATGGAAGACATAATAATGAATAACAAGCTCACTCTGCCACGTACTGCATGGATAGCATTACTCACAAGCTTATCGGCCGTAGCGCCGGTGCTTGCACAAGCCAACACTATTGTTCAAACACAAACACCAGTTCAAGCGCAAACATCTGTTCATAACCAAAGTGCTGACCAGATCTTTATCAATGCTGATATATACGGGCATCGTGAGTCGGACTCGATCGTTACCCACAAAGGCAAGATCATCTTCATTGGTAACCAATCACAGGCGCAAACTTTTCAAGGGCAAAGCACTGATGTCATTGATTTAGACAATGCCTTTGTCCTTCCGGGATTTATTGATAACCATAACCATGTGTTTGAAGCCGCCTCAGAGCTGGGTGGCAATTGTGAACTCGACTCTGAAGCAACGTTAGAAGAGCAAATCCCCTACTTAGTAGCGTGTAAGATCAATGCTGATACCGATGGCAGAGGTTGGCTTATGGGCTATGGTTTTTCTTTGGAAGCGACGCTCGATAGCGACTCTGACTACACGCCACTAGAGATCATCGACAGTGTCTTCCCTAATCGCCCCGTGGTGCTTATGGAGCAGACTTCACACTCGATGTGGGTCAACTCAAAAGCACTAAAAATCGCTCGAATCAGCCAACAATCTCCAGACCCACAAGGCGGTGTTTATTTAAAAGACCAAGACAGCAGCAAGCTCAATGGCATCTTGCTAGACAATGCTGGCGATCAAGTGATGGAGATGGCTTGGAATAGCCAAAGTGAACTGTTTGAGCAAAGCTACCAAGGCTTAATGTTCGGGCTTGAGGAAGCGGCAACCCACGGCATCACCACCATTGGCGACGGTCGCATGTATTGGAAACGAGGTTGGTATGACGTTTGGCTAGAGGCCGAGCAAAATCAAGACTTAACGGCGCGAGTATCGCTACGCCCTTGGGTGTACCCATCGATGGTGATGTCTTCTCAATTAGAAGTCTTTGAGAAAATGCATTCCGACGATAAAAGCCATCTGTTACTTGTCGATCAGGTGAAAATGTACAGTGATGGCATCTTTATCAATGGCACCGCCAAAACACTCGCGCCCTACTTAGATACTTATCTACCCCAGTCTCCTAATGGCTTGAACTATATTCCGCCAGAACAAATGAAAGAATGGTTAACTGCGCTCGAGAAAATCGGCTTTAGCGCCCACATTCATGCGATTGGTGATGGAGCGGTTCGTGAATCTCTTGATGCGATAGAAAGTATTCGCAAACAAGGTTCAACCAAACCCTACACCCTAACCCATGTCGAATTAATCAATGATGAAGATGTGCCACGCTTTCGCCAGTTAGATGTAACTGCAGATTTCCAAGTTGGCTCTGATTACGTTGCAAGGCATCAACACCAATGGGCCGAAGCTTTCCTTGGTGCTCGCCGTGCCAAAGCCATGATGAACCTCGATGCAATACTCAAGACCGACGCCAATATCACCTTAAGCAGTGATTGGAACGTACACGACATCAACCCATTGGTCGGCATCGCGAACAGCTTAATCATGGGCAAAACCGGCCTAACCGATATCTATACCGCCATCGACGCTTACACGCTCAATGCCGCCAAAAGTCTTGGGATTGAAGACGTAACAGGTTCTATTGAGGTAGGAAAATCCGCTGACTTCGCCATTCTCGACCGCGACATCACCACAGTGTCAGCAAGACAAATCGCTAAGACTCAAGTGTTGATGACGGTGTTACGCGGGGATGTGGTTTACGAAAAATAAAACCAATTCGCGTATCGAATTGGTTATCGCAACTCAAACGAAAACGAGCCAGCTTATTCACATCTGTATTTTAGTTCTGTTACGCGTTGGTCTCTTTTAGTGCTTTCACATGTGAATCTTGTTTGTCATCCAGAGCAAAGTAGATCTTCGATACAATCACTTCAGCAACCAGAATCGTAAATACCACAGCGAAGAAAGCAACCACGCCGCCCCAAGGTCCTGTAAAACTCACCTTATCTCCGAACAGAAGGTTAATCGCTTCTAGCATCACGAATTTTGAGCCCACCAAGATAATGTAAGTGGTGATTGCTCGGTACACCTTAGGTGCAGTGCCCGGCTTGCTTTTGAAGTGTTCAGCAATCTTGTGCTCTAAACCAATAGAGAGCTTCAATAATAGCTGCAACAACAACGCCGCAATCAAAGAGATAGTGAAAGACTCAATGTTGACGAAGTCCCAGTACTCATCGAAGAAGTTAAGCACTACTAAGTCCACCAGCACGGCTAACGTGTAACCTACGAATAGACGTTGTGGTGTGTTGAACCCGTAAACTTTGTCTGATTTAGTCATTCTGTCTCTCTCTAATCTAATTTGATAAGTCGCCTTGATTTGAAATACATCTTAGCGTTCGAATCGAAGCAAAACTTACCATTTCATGACATCGCCAACATTCATTCCTCAAATTAATGATTCGACAAAAATCCCCTTTGCCTCTCTTATAGCAATAGCAAAAACACGCCCAATTCATCACTGTCACCAAATGGCCATTCTTCAAATGCTGCGCCCCATAAGATGACTCCATCAGCGACACACACTCATTTCCAAAAGGTGCAGACTATGAAAAAGCTAATCACTAACGCGAACGTATTTAACGGTGTTGATAACAACTTAATCGAGAACGTATCGATCCTGATCGAAGATAACTTGATCACTCAGATTGGAGAGATTGACCCAACGATTGCCGATGAAACGATTGATGCTCAAGGTGGCACGGTCATGCCAGGCCTGATTGATGCGCACGTTCATATCACGCTATCTGCACCTTTCAATGTGATTGATACCATGACGCGTGAAGAAGTGGCGATTCGCTCAGCGAAGATTTCAGAAGAGATGTTAATGCGCGGCTTTACTACCATTCGCGACGTGGCGGGCAATACGCTTGGCCTTAAAAACAGTATCGACAAGGGCTATGCGACTGGCCCACGCATTCTTCCTTCAATGGCGGCTATCTCACAAACCTGTGGTCATTCCGATTACCGTCAAAACCAAGCACAAGAGCGTTTAGCTAACGGGCATGAAGATTCACCTATGATGAAGCTTGGTGCAATGAAAGTGGCAGATGGTCGTTCAGAAGTCTTAAAAGCGGTTCGCGAACAACTGTTTATGGGCGCTTCTCAAATCAAGATCATGGCGGGTGGTGGTGCATCTTCAACGTTCGACCCACTAGACACGTTGCAATTCACATCAGAAGAAATGAAAGCCGCGGTTGATGCCGCTTCTGATTACGGCACTTATGTTGCCGCGCACATCCACACCTCTGATGCAATGCGCCGAGCCGCTGAAGCGGGCGTGATGTCTTTCGAACACGCAACTATCATGGACGACGACATTGCAGAAATCATTAAAGAGAAAGGCATTTGGGTTATTCCTTCTTACTTTACCTCTTCATTGATTGCAGAGCGTAAGATCCCGCTGCCAAATGAAGAGACATACCGCAAGACAGAACGCGTAGGCAAAGCGATGTTCAAGTCAGCAGAACTGATTAAGAAATACGACATCCAGAACATCGCTTTTGGCACTGACTGTGTGGGTGAGACCAACGTTCATGCGACACAATTGAATGAGCTTGGTGCGATTGAGCAAGTATTCGATACCATCACCGCACTTCGCATGGCGACATCAAACTGTGGACGCTTGTTCGAGATGTCGACCTATCAACACCCATACCAAGAAGGCAAGTTAGGTCAGATCGTTGAAGGCGCGTATGCCGACCTATTGATCATCGATGGCAACCCACTGGAAAGTGTTGCTTGTGTCGCTAACACAGAGACACAAAAATTGATCATGAAAGACGGTAAGGTGTACAAAAACACGCTTTAGTGTTCAATATACTCACTAAGTAATGAAACCTCTCAGGCAAGCAAGCGAACTTTATAGTCGTTTGCTTGCCTTTTTATTAAGCGCTGTTTTATTGCTACTATTAAACTCAGGTTATTGATTTATGGATAAATCGGGGTGGGATAAGGATGAAATTAGAATGAAGCTATTACTTACTGCACGCTTAATCAGCACAGTGCTATTACTCAGTTCACTGCTGTCAGGGTGCGGTAACTTTAGAAATCTATCTAATGAGATACAAGCCATCGACTCCATAACCAATCAATACATGGTTACCTTGAATCAACATGCCTCCGGTTCTGCCGTGGTGATTGAACAAATCAAAGACATTAACAAAGGCGAGGTTGATGGCTACGATGGCATCATAGACAGTGACAGTATTCACTTACATGTATCGAATAACATCCACTACCTACTTATCTTTGAAGATAAGAATCAAGACCTTACCCTACAAGCCGATGAAGCTTTCAGTGTAATCAACCTACGTGATCACCAAGACAGATCAACAATAGAAGTCTCACTAACGGTTAATGAGAGTGAAGCCCCAAGAGCGTTTGTTGATCGTTCACTATCTTCACTGTTAAAAATCGAATTGGATTTGATCGACATAGGCACAGTCGTGAGCTTGGAAGCTCCACCTTTTGACAGAAAAAATGGCAAACTCGGCATGTGGCAGCCGCTGACCTTTTTGCTCGAAGATAACGCTGGGCTCTACTTTCTGTCAGAGTTCGACCCAAACAAAATCCCGATCTTGTTTGTGCATGGCATCAACGCCACTGCGTTAGATTTTGCCCCACTGATTGAAAAAGTCGACCAATCTAAATATCAGATCTGGGTCTTTAACTATCCTTCAGGCTTGTCTCTGGCTTTGAACTCCAAAGGCCTGAATAACCTCATGCACACGGTGTTAACGGAATACAAAATCCAACAATTACATGTTGTGGCACATAGTATGGGCGGGCTTGTCGCCACCAACAGTCTTCGACAGTGCCGTATTGGGCAGCTATGCGATTTTGTAAGCAGCGTAGCCACCATATCTTCGCCGTTTGGTGGTGTCGAGTCTGCTAAACAAGGGGTCGAGTACTCTCCCGTAGTAATGCCGGCATGGGTTGATTTAAATCCAGACGGGAAATTTATCGCTGACTTATTAATTGACAGCAGTAAGATTCACATTCCCCACTTTTTAGCCTTTGGTTATAACTCGGGCGACCTATTTAATACCAACAGCAACGATGGTGTGATCAATTTATCAAGCCAATTGTCGCGCCCAGCCCAACTCCACGCGTCACAAATCCTCGGCTACAACGAAACCCATTTGAGCATCTTAGATAACGATGACCTTTTTGAAGACCTGTCCGAGTTTTGGTTAAGAGCTGAAGAAGCACATTGATTTATGATTCGGTGCACTAGGCGGCGTAGGTAAATCAGATATTAAAATTGGAACGCTTAGGCATTCCAATCTTTTGGGTGAAGCGTAATGTTTTTCTGAATTGAGAGCATTGATATCCTGTGCGTTCGGGCTGATTTCGAACACCCACCCCCTCTAACTCCCCCTCCAATTAAGTTTATCCCCCCTCTAGATTGACGACCGAGGGGGAGAACCTTCTTTAGCGCTGAATGTGTAACTGCACATGTAACGATCTGTATTCAGTTCCTCCCCTTTCTACGAACCACAATGGATTGTAGATACTGATTAAGGGGAGGCTAGGAGGGGATTTTTAGTAGGACTAACACGGATTTGCCCCTTTTCTTGTTAGAGCATATGCTCTTCGTAAAATAAACAAATTCATAATGACCAACATTTTCTAATAGCAGTGGCTGAATGTAGTCAGCTCCTCCGAAGAGCAGTAAGGAAGGAACCAAAGCTGTTTAATATTGTTATCAAGAAAAGTTTAACATTTTTATTTTTCTATTTACTTCATAGATTTAGTATTAAACAACATGTTATGTTACAAGTATTTTAATCGTTCATATCAAGGAATGCATAGTGAACAAATTACTTCTTCTTACAACCTTGCCTCTTGCACTCACAGGCTGTGTAAATCAGTTTGCTTCTATGCCTGATGCTTCCGTTACTGACCCTATTGATTATGTTGAACAGTACCAAGCAGCTTCTGAAAAAGGTTTACTTAACCCATTAGCTTTCGTTGGCGGTCGAGATGATGGAAATAATTTCCGTAAATATCGAAAGTCATGGTGTGCAGTATCAGAAGCGGCCTTTTACAGCCTTAAAGATGACTTAAAGGATCTGTGTCAAAACAAAGGTGGTGAACTACGTGGTCAATGGTGCGTAAAATCCAATTCGGACACCCCTCTCTTTAAAATGCATATAGCCCAAAGTAACATGCAGTGCTCAACTGGCACTTCTTCTTATGCAGAGGTTATTGCCCCCATAAACGATACAGACACAAAGGATAGTAAGTGGATTGCTCTCGCAAAAAATAATGGCTTTGAAACTGCTGCTGAAATTGAGACGGCTGAAAAGCAACGTCAAACTGCTCTCGAAGCCCAAAAAATTGCGAAAAAGCAACAAGCGTTACGTGAACAACAGCGCAAAGAAGCAGATAGAATTCAAATGCTTTCAACTCGTGGTCTAAGAATTTGCCAAAACGCGAAGTATAGCTATCAAGGAAAATATACAGGGTTTGTCGAGGATTTCACCGATAAAAAAATCAAAGTCCATGTTGCCCACTTAGGAGGCGATGGATGGACAGCATCAGGTTTTAAGGAGAGCACTATCTGGGATTATCCTGATAATTGGTATGTCTGCGATAGATAGACCGAAAGGTTTTTTAGTAGCTTCAAGCCCCTACTAACATATTCGTCAGCATTGGCGTATTGAAAACAACCAGCATTACGTTTTAGATGTTGTTTTTAAAGATGATAGCTCACGGATAACGTTAGATGGTGCAGTAGAAGATATAGCGCTGTTTAGACGCTTTGTGATGAACATGCTGAAGTAATGTGATTGTGGTGCGCCAAGCCAAAAAGTGAAGTTGAAGAAAGCTGGTTGGAACGATGATTATCGGGCTCGAGTCTTCTTTGGGTTATAAATCAATCAAAGTATGCTCGCGCCCTAGGGCTATCCATTTTCTGCATTTAGTGACCATTTTTTCAATCAAATTCTTTTGTCTCACTACTTTACTACTTTCTTTTGCTCGGCACTATTAATGCTGAATACCAAGCTAAGCAACTTTCGATACTTGTAGTTATCCATAATTTCTTAATTTAGCGAAGACGCTGATACGTTTATGTCCAGAGACGTTTCAGCTACTGTTGTAACTAGCCTTTGCCCTAAAACCTGTTAGATCAAATACACTACACAATTCTGAGAGCGTGCGTTTTCCCTACAAAACCTAATATTAAGCTTGAATGTCGTTCGAGTTGTCGGAGGACAATATAGTTTGTTGGATTCCAATAAAGTCTGATCATTTTCAATAAAAGTTATCACTTTTCCTCTGCTATTTCATTCCGCAGAGGTTATATGAACCGACGATAGCAAACACGCTGTAAACGCCCCATGAACCTACAGGGCGATATTACTAATGTTTGAAGTTCCAAGGC
>NZ_JBFSUX010000050.1:0-37561 GCF_041467595.1 Vibrio sp. 10N.247.311.13
AGCCCTGACCATCTGAATTATCGTCTGAATCTGAACCGGAGCCCTGACCATCTGAATCATCGTCTGATTCTGAATTCTGATTAGCCGATTGTTGTTGCTGTGGTGGTTGCGGTTGCTCTTTAGAAAGACGCTTTAATAAAAGCATAACCTCGATGGTTTCATCTATAGCAGCCACTGTTGAAGGTAATTTACCCCAATTAATCATCCGCTTTTCAATTTCATCAAAAATTGGAGAGTTTGGAGTGCCTAATTTCATCAGTAGATGTCGAGCATCATCACCAAGTTTCTTTAGGTGAGATTGCCCCTCAATTGCAATACCACGACCAGAATACAATAACCAAGCAAATAACAACCCAGCGGGGCCGTCACTTATTATTGGTTCCTGAAAATAACCCTCTTCGAGCAAGTCATAAGTCATTTTCTGAAATACCCAGTAGGCACCAGAAAACTCCTTCATACAAGCAGTCTCTACGCGACAATCTTCAATGATATTGTTGATTGATAAGAACGTGCTTGATTTACCCTTGAGGTGTTTCTCGAAGACTGAGAAGTCACTGAATCGTAAATGACCACCAGCTTCATGAGTAATTTTTGCTTCAACGAGTCGTGACCAAACTTCATCAGAGGGGTCACCAGCATTGATGTAAATATCTCTGCCATTCGTGTAGCAAGTTCGACGGTCAAAATAGATATTTACGTCAAATCGTGCGTGAATATCTGTAATAACTCGCATTGTGTTTTGAACTTCTTGAATTGAAGCCATAAGGTGTTCCTCCAAAAAATAGGATAGAGCTCCCAAAGGGAGCTCATTAGGTTAGGTAGGTGGGGTTAGCCGAACCAGAAGCCGGTTGTTGACGTTTCGCCAGTGACTTCTTCATAGGTAGGAGTACTATTGCCGCTGTCAGTATCAGTAGAAACTACTGAGTCCTTAATCGCGTCAATAATTCTCGGTTCAGATTCATCTGCGACTTCCATCACCGGCACAATGCCATTTAAGATGGAGCCACGTTCTGTAAGGTTATGTACCAATTTAACCGCGTAGGTCATATCAGAGCCTTCGATGTTCCCAGTTTTGGGTAAGGTATCGAACGCTTCATCAAGTTCATCAACCAATCGGTCAAACACAGTGTGTTGGAATGACATTGAGTAAACGTAATCACGAATAGCTCTTATTGGCTTGAAAGTTCGCTGAATCATTGAACTTTTACCAATAATTTTTTCATAAACAACAACAGCTTGCTCCGCGACGTTATCCAAAATCCCTTCCACGATGTAATCAACAGCTTCCTGTTGGTCATCATTGAAATAAGGTTTGAAGGCCATCGGCGGCAACACGTTGAATTGAAAACGTCTAAAGAAATCATCTTTAGGGGTCTTCAATGACTCAATAATTTCAGCCATATCAGGGTTAGCTTTCTTGTGTTCTTCAACTATGGTGTCATAGCGATTATCACGGTCAGCGACTTCTGAATAAAACTCAGCTTGAATTGCCTTGAGTTCAACGAGTAGAGAGTCAAGTTCATCAACTGGAATCGCGGTAACGCGTCCATATCGGACACCTCGGGCTGCAATAGCGCGGCGTGCCTTAGTCTCCAATGTGTTCTTAAACTGCAACTCAGAACGAGGAAACCACTCAATACGGGCTTTACGAGCAATCTTTGAATTCACTTCCTTTTCGTCTAAGAGAGTTTTAGCATTCGCTAACGTTTTCTCTCCATCACGGCCAGAAGTAGTTACATCGATAATCACAAGCCCATTTTCGAGTCGATTAGCAAATTCGCCATCTTGTTGAGCCACTTGGTCAAGTTGATTTTGAGCTACTGTATCGATATCGAGAGTTTGGGTATCGTTGATGTCTTTCATAATTCCTCCAAGGAATAAAAATTGGAGGGACTGATCCCGGTCAGGGAATCTAGTCCCTGAAGGGGTTAGGTAGGTTTGTTAAGGAGTAGCGAACCTAAGTTCGTTTTTGCTGAAACAATTAATCTGTGTAAACTGATATTGCTTCTTCATTTTCTCTTTAACTTTTTTGTCGATGTAGTTACGCGCTAGTAACTCAGACTGATGGGTTTTACGATAGAAGTTAAGCTTTTGGCCTTTGGCTCCGTAAACAACCAGTGTGTCGGCACCAAGGCACGTATATCCCCAAAGCTTATTACTTCCATTGTCATTGCAATGATACATTTTGAACTTGATTGTACTGATATCTAGACCGTCTAAATCCGATCTTGGCAAATCAGCATCATCACACTCTGAATCATTGCTTGTTACTTTTTTGATTGCTCTTTCAACCAGGTATACGGTTGATCGAGAATATGACCATTCTTATCTTTGAACACTTGATCAATAATCTTTTCGATATCAGCTTTGTCACGAGTGTCGCAGCCATTCCAAAATACATTATTAAACGAAGCACGCAGTGGAGCTCTATCACCATTAATTTGAATGTAGTAGCACCAAGACAAAACCACACGAGTTGAAAAAGCCGTTCCAATACCAGATTTGGTTGTTCGATCTCGATTAGGACCTAACATTGCATCACGCATAGCATTAGCAAACTGGATTAACTTCTTAAGTAACTTCTTGTGGTCGCGTAAGAACGGAAATTTACCAATTACCACTTTCTCTTCTACTTCCGTGCGTAAATACGGAAAAGGCACAACGAATGAACGATTTCGAAAAGCCGTATCCCAACGTCGAGACGATGGATACAAACCAGAAATGTCCCCTTCTCCAGAAGTATTACCTAACGTTACAAAACGATAGTTCTGGTGTGGATAGATGATTTCTCCTGTGTCTTCAATAGACCAAGGTTTCGTCATCTCAGAAGGAAGGTGAAGTTTGGCAATAAAATCTAAAGACCCTTTATCACATTCATCAAGCAAAACACATTTTCCGTGTTTCATAGCGTCAGCGATAGGTCCATAAACATATTCCGTTTGACCGTTTGACAACACCCAGCGGCCTTGCATCTTCTCAGGGCGTAATGTCGGGTTAACAGACACCAGCACAGTTGGCCAATTAAGGCGAGCACAAAGCCAAAGCATGAAATCAGTTTTACCAGACCCCGTAGGACCAACCATATGCATGAAGTTAGGTCGTTGAGGTGAGCAAAACCAAGATATAACTTGGGAAAGTTGTTTTTCATCTGGAATATAACCTGCGATTTCGCGAGGTACATCTGGATGACGGTGTTTAGGGATCTGAATAACTGCCGTTACTGCTGCTGGGACAAACGGTTTGAACACGTCGGCCATACGAACAGTAATCATCTCTGAATAATCAATTTCTTCAACAGTAGAAGTTGGTTGGTTATTCGTGTCTACAGTAGTCACAGGGTTAGCATTAGACATAGTTAATTCCTCCAGGAATAAAGTGTGGGGTTAAATTAATATGGGTAGTTAATTAAGGGGTTAAGCTGTCTTGAGAAAGAAAGCTTTATTAGCATCTTCAAGTAGCATTTCTGCTTTATGAAGAAGTTTGGGGTTATTCAGTACCTGAGCCTTTCGAAGAAGGCGCAGAGCGCGCCTTTTTCGTGCTGCAGATACATTTTTCTGGTGAGAAAAATTCATATCCGCGTACCTCGAATTATTGCTGATTAAAAGCACGCTGACGGAAATTTCCGTTACCTGATTGTGGTCGGAATTGACGTTGTGTAGAGTCATTGTGTTGTGCATTGTTTGCATTGTGCTGTGGAGCATTCTGCTGTGGTGCATTGTACGATGGGCCATTATTAGCATTGTGCTGTTGAGCATTGTGCTGTGGTGCGTTGTTATTCGCAGGAGCATTTTGCTGTGGAGCGTTTTGCTGTGGCGCGTTGTTATGCGCTGGACCATTGTTTTGTGGGGATTGATTCGCAGCTTTTAAGCTTTGAAGTTCGAACTTCTTAACCATACCAAGAACACGACTAACGCGGAATTCATGTCCAGTGACATTATTGCCGTTTTTGTCGGTGTAATCGTTAGTAGAGAGTTCAGTTTCGACCATTAAAGAATCACCTTTGTCTAAACCTTGTTTGAAGTTCTGATCAAAAGTTTTTTGTGAAATTGACAGGCGAGCCCAGTGGGTTTCATCTTGCCAATTTTGTTGCTCATCTTTAAATGAACGAGTTAATGCAATTGAAACATTGTACCAAGTACTGCCATTTGCATTTTTCTGTTCAATCGAACCAACATTGCCGCCAAGCGTAAAGTTACACAATGAAGGTAGTCCAAATTGATTAACAGAATTGCCATCAATTTCGCCTAACACATTATGAAGTTCATAATAAGTATGCGTAAGTTCGCTGTTATTGTTACCAGTGAATTTACACGTCTTAAGAGATACTTTACACACATAACCAACACCGACTGGAAACTCTAATTGCCCATGGGCAAAAAGTTGAATCTGGTTAGTACGTGACTGCATTTGGTTTTGACCGTCTACCCAAGAGGTAACTTGATCGGCCCAGATGGTCGTGTTGCCATTCTCAATTTGAGAACCAGTAACTACGAATGCGATAAGGCCATTGTTTGAACGGAAAGGTTTCATAATTAATTCCTCATTAATAAAATAACGTGGAACTATAGATAGAGTAATCCCCTAGTGGGATATCTATAGCCCACTTTAGGGTCAGGTTTATGACTTAAAAAAGTCACTGGGGACATAGAATAAATCTATGGGAGAATTGCTATTAGCTCTCCAACTAAGGGAGAAAAGTATCACTTTAAAAAAGTGAAAAAATTTCTCGGGTAAATCACCTATAGTAAACCCCAAGAACGGGAGACTTTTGTAAATTAAGCGCAGCTTTTTTAGTGTTTAACTTTTCCGTAAGCTAAGAAGCGTTCAAAAACTCATTTTTTAGCTGTTGCAGTTTTTCTGCCTGAGCTGCCGAATCTGGCTCTTCATTTCGCTGTTGTACGGCCAACTCAATTCGATCTGGAACCGCCTCTCTCAAAAATGACAACTGCTCTTTGAAGAAACACAGTCGCAAGTACTTCTCAGCTCTTGTTATCCCCACATACAACAAGCGACGCTCTTCCTCCCAATGCTTTTCGCCTAAACCATCTTTATCTGGTTGCGGAATTCTTTCATCTTGACAGCTCAATATCGCGACTTTCGGAAACTCTAGTCCTTTAGAGCCATGCAACGTAGCGATCACTACCTCATCTGTACCAATCTTTTCAGCCTTTTTAGCGTTTATTTTGGTTATCCGGTCATGAAACTGATCTGCGGCCTTAGCCAAACTGCCAAGTGACGCAGCTGTTTTGGTTAGGATGTCAGCCATCGCTCCAAGAGCCGCAGGAGAGTTCATATTTCGTTGCGCCATCACCATTGAAATGATCTTTCGTTGATACTCGGCGTTGACCGTTTTGCTTGGCTCTTTTGGGACACCTTCATGCATGAACATTTCAAAAATTGATTGGGTGTGGATTAGCAATGATTGGCTTTGGGTTAAGGTGGTTACCGTCCCAATAAAGTCGATTCCATTTGATTTAGCACTTTTCGCCATATCAATCATCACCTCATCTTCATGCATGTAAGCTAAGAAATCTTGTAGATACCGACTGTTACGGTGTGTCAGCATCCACATCAACTTGATATAACAAATTACATCGGCTGACTCAAAGAAGCTCTTACCGCCGAGGCGCTTAACTTTCACTTTATGTTTGGACAACTCCAGCTCAACTGTATCGATTTCTTTATTGGTTCTAGCCAGTACCGCCCACCCGCCTTGATCGGCAAGGATACCTTCAACAACACTTTCAACTTGATGGTCTTCATCCTTAAAACCATGACAATCGACAACACCGCCCTCCTCTACGTGTGACCTTAATTCTTTGGGAATTCGTTCTACATTGTGTTGAATTAGGTTGTTGGCCACATTCAGTATTGCTGGTGGACATCGATAACAAATTTTTAAGCTGTAGGCTTTCGCGTTTAGATCAGCTTGCATGTTACGGAAGTTATCGACCCCTCTTGCATTTCGAAAGGCATAGATTGATTGGTCATCGTCTCCAACAACCATGATGCAACAACCTCGTTTAGCGTGCTCGTAAAGAAACATATATTGGAGATCGTCGGAATCCTGAAACTCATCAGCACATATGTGAGTAACGCCTAAAGTTTCTGACAGTGGTCGAATTGTTCCATCTCGCAGACCATGAATAACGTCGCGAGATATCTGATTTAGGTCGACTTTGCCCTCTTTTCGCATGATGCTTTCATAAGCTGCAAAAAGTTTCAGTTTGATAGATGAGAATTCTGAGCGAGGTATAGTTAAATACTGTCCGATCGTACTTATCGTTTTCTCTGCTTCCTCATAACTCATCGCCACATGACAAGCACGCATCGCTCGCTCAATATAGATGTTTAAGTGTCCACCCATAACAATCATTTTATATGAGTTCGTCTGACGCCAAAGCTGCACAGCCATAGAATGAAAAGTACTTGGAAATACACGAAGAGTCTGACTTCTTGGCATTGTCGACTTAAGCCTACGTTTTAAGTTGGTAGCCGCTGCATCTGTGAACGTCAGCATGGCAATTGCGTGTTGCTCAGAATCGGTAAGCACCCGTTCAGCATAACGCACTGACACTTCAGTTTTACCTGAACCGGGCAATGCAACAACCATGATATGGCCTTCCGCATTAACGCAAAGATGTTGATCTGGATTTAACATATACGTGACTCGTACTGCTTCATGGATTTGAATATGTACATCAGAGTAGGAGATTATTTAGCTACAAAGTTCAATTAACGAAGGAAATTCACTTTGTTACATCGTTTCGACATCCGTCACTAATTTTGAAAATAATCCGAAGCTTCCCCCCATTTCCCCCCGTTTTCATTGGCTGGTTTTGTGTATTTTTCGGCTCATGATGTATAAATGTAAGTAGATTTAATAAATACTCATACAGTTTCACTTGGCTAAGGAAGACAGAATTATGGACCTATTCAAAACAGCATCAGTCATTACCGCCGCTTTACTCTTGAATGCATGTGCGTCCAATAGTGCAAAATACGAAGTACCGGAATTAGGCACATCAAGTATCGCGCTCCAAGTTACCCGTTCAGCAGGAAGTGGAACGATCATCGAAGACCAAACCTTACCTAAAGGTGCAATTTCGGATGTGGGAATCGGTGGCTATGTGGGGTCTACGTTATTAGGGCTACCATTGGGCTCTATGGCAACGGGTTTCGGATTGGCCATCCTAGCGGATCAAAAGTACGGTTGGGATCGAAGAAACCTAGTTATGTACTTGGATGCTGATACTTATAGTGGCTTAGACGAGTATGAAATGTGTAAGGTTGTCATGTCTAAAATGGATGAGGTAATGGTTCCTTCATTCGACACACTTCAATCCTTTACCAAAAAACCATTGTCGCCAGATTCGAAGTTTTACGATGAAAGATACAATGGTGGTGAAAGCCTTTGTGTTGAAGGGTATCCACTTGATTCAAACGTGGACTCCCACGCAGCGATATATTTCAGAGGAGTGGACACTGCCTTCTTAGGGACGAGAGTCGGTGTACGGTCTATTTCGGAACCTTTCAGTACAGACGTGTTCGATGCTGACCTTAAAAAGCAGATCCCAGATACAAATGTCATCGCGGTCAGATTTACTTATTACAGTAGCCTGATAGCACACATGCAATACAGCGACGCTGAAACAACAGGCTTTGTAAATGCCAATGGCTTATCCACCAGCCCTTCTATTAAGCTCCCGACCGCTACTTTTATGAGTTTACCGATGAAGGAATATATCGCTGATTCTCAGTACATTCCTAACATCAATGCAGTGCGTAACAATGACACGGTGTACTATTTCGTTAAGCCGGTTGATGGACAGCAGTTCACTCAAAAGTTGTCGGAGTATCACTCGACGGTCACTGAGATTCTTGAACGCGCCAAAAACAAAAACTCGCATACAAAAGTTTCTACGCAGTAAGGAGCCCGAATATGGAACAATTCATGACAGTGGTTTTTAAGTTTAAAGAGGGGGCGTCCTTACCCAAGAAGTTGACACAAGCGTTCTGCGCGGATTCGAAGTATGAAGATGTTGAAATAACCGCTATCTCGTGCGACGACGAAATCAGTCGTGTTGAGCAACTAGAAGCAGACAGCTAAATAGTCAATATGAATACAAAGGGCTTACATTGTAAGCCCTTTTTCATGTTTCGAAGTCAGCAGTATCATTGATGGTTAGTTATCCGTGATATACGCCATGTACTTCTCTAGGCGGCACTCATAGAAATTAAGGTCATCGACCCACAGAGAAATCAGCTGTTCTTTGCCTTGGAATGGGGCGACAGAACGTAATTTCTCAAGTAGACCATTTTGTTCACTCTTTGGCGCACGAAGGGTAACGTTGATACCCGTTCCCCCTGTATTCGCCTCCACGATAACTTTACCCCTTGTACAGTGACTTTGTAGTACTGCTAACCCAGCTTGTAATTCAGTGAGTTGATTCATGCCATTTGTCCTTTATAAATGAAATCTAGTCGTCCAAAATCGATAACGGAGAGTCACACACTGGTGGTCTAGGGTAAACCGAGCAATCTAAGTTACCAGGCATTGCCGCATCATGCGTTTCTTTCAAGTTTGCATCAGCGTCAGTTGACTCGAATCGCGCTTGGTTAAGGTCCACAGGATTCAATGCATCATCATTGTTCGGCATCCAAGCTTGGCTCGACAGTGTATCGATATTTAAGTCATCATGTTCAACGGCTAACCCAGAGGCCATGATCAAGTTTTCCCATTCGGTTAAATCTATGGCGTCCCAATCCAACTCACTGACTTGTTCAAGCGTCATACCAGAACATTGTCCATTTCTAGGATCTAGGCTGATATTCAGTTGAGGCGCAGCCTGCTCCATGATGATACGCCCCAATGGACTTGGGTAGCAGCAATAGTGCTTCCGTTTTATCAGACAGCCGAAAGGGGTATCTTTATGGCAACTGGTAGAGGCATATATACATTGTTGTTGGTCAAGCTTCATACCCATGCCCATTTCGAGGTCGTCGCACTCCGAAATCATCATTGCGCCCAATTTAATCAGCTGATACGCGGCATACACGGCCATAATTGTTGCAAATGCACCAGAGACAGCTGGGTTGAGTGACACTGTGGTAGTGGCTGTTGAACCCGTCCCCTCAGTCACGGTATCAAAGATGGCATCTCGAATTGCATCTGGGATCAAATCCGCGACCTTTTTCATCAATTCACCTTTGATTTCGTCTAACAAGCTCTCTGTGGCGGCCTCCGCTGCGGCCTCTCCAACTTCACCCGTGACATTACGAACTGCAAAATCCCATCCAGCGCTCACGGCATCGGTTACATAAGTTACTGTGTCGGTGACAGGAGTCGGGTAACTCGACGCCCACGAACCGAATCCCGCACCCGAACTAGCCAATCCAGCCAATGATTGCTCCATTGCGTAGTGATGATAGACCCCTTTGATATAATCGAAGATATTAGTTTGGCCTGCGGATAGCGTGCAGCAATTGAAGCCAAGTCCTGTTTGCTCGATACCGCAATATGACACTTCACCATTGAAAACTTTGCAGGTAGAGACATCATCTGGATTTTCACATTCCATGTTCGATTTGATGTCTTCGAGCATTTTGAACGTTGCCATCGCTTCTGCAAAATCATCATTCATCTCTAGCTCGGAATAGCGGCAATCTCCACCCACACACTGCATTTCACCCGTGCAGATGTCTTCCTCCATCGTGTACGAGTAGTTTCCGTTTGTGTAGGTATTACATTCGTAAACTGACTCTTGAACGTAGGCTCGACCCGTTATCGGGTCAACAAAGGCTGGATTTTGTTCAATTAACGCACAATCAGCACTGTTTCTGTATGGCTCGCATCGGTCCGGAATATTGGCATTAAATTCAGTGAAAGAAGTACAAACCCGCTCATTGCTTTCAGGCCAATAAGGTTGGCCACAAATTTGCTGATCAGGTAAGGGGTTACATTCATAGTTGACGGCGTTGGCCTTTAGACACTCTTTACCATCGCTCGTTTGGCCAGCACGAGGAACATTTATCGGCAAGCCAATCAAAAACGGATCGTAATCGTCTATATGCGCGGCTTCTGTATCGACGCACTCCCAACCACCATAGCTACACATCATGCCTTGTTGTCCACCACTTTGATTCAAAGGGTTGCTACAATCTGGGTTAATGTATATTTCGTCGCCTTCATTACCGAACACACCACACGTTGATGGGTCTTGAATCCACCCAAGTTCAGCAGCACAACCTACAGGCGATTGTTCTATGAATTCTCGTGGGTCGATTGGATCCACGGTACGAACTAGGATGGTGGCTTTACCTTCCCCTCCACCACCAACACCGAGGCGCATTTTGAATTTGACAATACCGCGATTAGAAGCGCGAGCGGCTTCAAATTGGCCTGTTATATTGGTATTCGTTGTAAAGACTCGGCTAGAGCTGAATTCACAATTGGTATGCTGGTATGGAAAGCCAGTTTCGTCTACATATGGGTGCGCCCAATTGCCGTTTTCATCATAATCAGGGTATGTAGAACCGCTATTGCCAAACCAATACGACTTGGTAGGAACGTATTGATAAACGATTTCGTCATTAAGAGTAAACTGAATGACATCATCCACCCACACGCGTTCAAAGGTCACGGAGCTGATACGCACATCGTCTTCGAGTTCAAATTCAACAAAGTTAATTTTGTGGTAACACCCCATTCCGTGGTCATTTGTGCCGTTATTTGTAGGGTCACCTACCGTCAACCTGAAGGTATGAGAATCCAGAATTTCTACATCACCACTCCCCGAACGCTTTTTCAAAGGGTAAGTTGTGTGTCGCGTCAGTTCACACTTCATTAAGTTCGAACGATCGGGTTCCATGCATTCATTTTGCACTTTTCCGACATACTCCCTGTTTACTGAATACGTGTTTGTTTCAGTGGTGCAGGCACTATAAAAGTCAGAATCTGAATCTTCGAGGTTATTGGCTAAGTCTTTAAAGATGTTGTCAGCATCGACCATGATAGCGTCATCGGACTCTAGCTTTTGGTAATTGTCGTTATAGTTCAGTTTTAAGGTGTTGTATGCCTTAGCGTCATAATCTGACTCACTGCCAACTGTGTTGCTAGAAAATCTATCAGAGACACCTTGCCCTGAATCTCTGAGTTTGTTTTCATTTTGATAGGCTTGGTAAGCGTCGAATTGCCCTTCTGATCCAACACGCTCAACATCCAATCCAAACAATTCTGAGTTGCCTAGCGAGTTACCACCTACAGTAGCATTACCACCGCTGTAAGTAGGTGTTTGAAAGTTTCCGTATATCTCATCAAGTGACATATCCTGTGCGTAGGTCACCGTTGAGGTAGATGCATACAGCACACCGATAAAAGAAACATGAAAGATCTGAACCAGAAACGCGAACAAGCTAAAGTGAGTCAGTATTCGATTAAACATAACGCCCTGCCTTTTTCTCAAAACAAGATCAGGTTAATCCCGTAACACTTAAAAAATTTCAAATAGCGAGGGCATTTTGAGTTTTTGTTAAACGAATACAAAAAACCACCCGTTAGGGTGGCTCTCTAAAGTTACCTTAAGCAGCAATCATTCCAAGAATACAAAAGATAAACGAACGCTTCCCGACCAGGGACCAATCGCCCGTTCCCCCACTTAAGAACGCTGTCACCGAGTTTATGACAACAACCTGTTGATAGTGGAATTGAAGATCCTCCCCCACCTTTAGGTTGCGAGCTCGCCTCTCTTACTGGGTAAAGCATGGATGAACGATATTGTGTTTTTGGCAACATTGGCGCGTAGTTCGGTTCACAACTGTCTTGAATCATATGATTACCCATTGTCAGCTGTGCTTGCCCACGTCGGTGTAGAGTGGCCATCAAACGCGTGGTTAACAACGAAGTGCCACGTACCGGATCGTCACTGTACTGATTATTACCAGTCATTGGGTAAAGGTTCCCTGAACACCCAGCACAAAAATAGTTTTCAACCACCTCTCCACCAGCCAGTATTTGAGCGCAATCGGCTGTACAGATAGACGTCGCTATTGGGTTCGAAAAGATAACGGTTTCCGGAAACATCACGAACGCCAACAAATCATCTTGATACAACGGGTCGGCTTCGGAAAAGTACGCCAAATCCAATGTTGTCGCCCCATCATAGGTACAATCCGCATTGGCAAACATTTCAATCATTTGCATTACTGGGTAAACCCAATATTTATAGTGAAAAAAAGAAGTTTCTGTATCGTCAATCGCTGTTTCTGTTCGGCCTTGTCCAGCACGGGTATTATCGTCTGCCAAACGAACACCGAATGAAGGCATGCAGTATGGCGTTGGTGAAAAAGATACGATCCTTGATGGTTGGAAGAATCCGAGCGGTATACCCCATTCAGGGACACCTAGCTCATCAGCACACATGCAAAAAGGCTTGCTCGAAGCGGCACCTTTAGGCGCGTCCCCACCAATACCGGCTAGTCGAATTGGAAGTAAACAGCTCCAACACATACCGTCGATGACTGTACTCAAGATGTTGGCATCGGGACATAAGTCGCCTGCTTTGTCGTTATCCGCAGCCACAGAATATAAGCTCGCCATGCTTATCATTGTGGACATCAAACCAATCAAAAAGAACCTAATCATATGTTCCTCCCTTTAGTTCTTATTCACTTGCTCTATCACAACACCAGCAGCGTCAATACCTTGTTCTTTAATGTTGTTCACGGAATTCGAGAAGTTTGGGTTATCTTTCATTAGCTGATCTGCAGCATCAATGCTTGATTCAGTAATGTCCCTCACAGAGTTGGCTAGATTGGGCTGTGTATCAGCCAACCACACACCGAGAGCGACGCCGAAACCAATAAGTACGAGATTCTTAATCATGTTGTGTTTTCCTTAACTAGTTTGTTTTGGATTGATTGAACGGTGTAGGTTGGCCACCGTCAGCTACTTGTAGGTTGACCTGAGTGACTGTTTGCGCTGAATACTCATTTATCTGGAACATACCCTCATCGGTACTAATTAACCGAGTCGGGGTCACTTCCAAATCAAATCGATCGATGACTTCTTTAGTCAGGATGGTCACGTCATAGGTGAACTTCTTATTTAACTCAGATATGTGGTCAAACCCCCTATCCTTGTCGATACGTGTAGAAATGAGTTTCACTTTCCCGCGAGATTCATTGAGAGACATGTACTTTACAAACTCCACTTCCTGTTCGTCGGTCGCATCAAAGATAAACATGGTTAAATGTGCAGGTACTATGTCGTGGTTTTTAAGCGGCTTGAGGGGATTTATTAACTCTCCTTTCTTGGCCAGAATAAGACCATTCACCGCTTTCACATCAGCAGTGGCTATTACTGTTGGGTCAAAGTCGAACTCACGGTCTTTCGCGGCTGGTGGAAGAGTATGAAAACTGCGGTTATGCCAGTGGCGTGCTATTGCTTGTTTTTGTTCCGTTTCCCAATCCACGGCCCTCATTCTATTTTTTGACTCTTCAATGAAGCTTTTTTCTGCGATAGGAAATATGGACCCCATTTCACCAAGGAATACCTCGGAGCCGTCATAATCAGGGTTTGCTGCCGCGCTTTCCGTCTCGTTCTGTAAGTAGCTTGCGCTGATTAGACCTTTCACTTTCCCGACGAGTTTTGTGTTATCGGATAATTTGCGCTCATAAACCATCGTTGGAACTTGTTCAATGTTGAAACGCTCGAATGCCATTGGATCCATGTAAACAGCGGCTTTATTGATTCGTTTCAGTTTGTCTGGGTTCTCGGCATGCGTGCGTATGTCATCTTGAGCATTAGCCAGTTTGACCTTTAATTGCCACAAACCTTTAATCATATCTGGTACGCCCACGTCGCCAGGTCGTAAGCCGTTAAACACAACACGGCCTCCCCACTCTGCAGCGAGCTCTAGCACCTCTTTCATTTGGTGATCAGGCATTGAACTCGACACGAATATCCAAAAAACAGTGTTCGCTTCTTCATCGTCGTATTTGTTGTCTACTTTTTGACTTGGAGACGAAGGGTTAGGCTGCTCAATGCTTATCGAATCGAGATTATCAATTGTCAATGTGGAGGGATCGAATGCTAAGGGTTTTGGTTGTCCTTCATTGACAATGGAATTGGCTTGATACTGAGTTTGGTTATCATCGATAACATCTTGAAGGGCTCTGAAATTGATATCTGGCGTATCGTCCTTGCGATATTCGATAAGAGAGTCCGATTGGTCAGAAATAGTACTGTTCAACAACTTGGCGTGATCCGCCATTTGTTTCAGTTCTTTCATCATTTTAGGGTTCAAGTTACTTGCATCTAAAACTGCTTGAGTACCTTCAACTTCATGGGCGTTGGATATGATGTCGTTACTTCGTTGTACATTGTCCAGATCTTCTTGAGTGAGTTGTCCGTTAGCCAACGCGTAAGTCGCAATGAATGAAGTTAGTAACAAGACGTTGTGTGCCTTAGAGAAATGCATAGCCAACTCCGATAATTTGAGAGTGTTCAACTAAACCCCAGTATCTTGAATCAAAAGAGGTAGGTAGCGTGCCAAGAGCGAAATATTGACCTTCAGGGACAACGAAAGTTTTATTGAGGGTATCGAAGTCGATTTGGGCATAATTAATCATTCGACGAGCATCAGCCGCATAACGAATGACCTCCCCATCTTTGGTGGTCACGGTGACTCCATCCAAGTCAAAGGTCACGGTATCGCCAGCAACACCAGCTGCTATTTTCAAGAAATTGGTGCCATGTGCGAAATAAGGTTGTGCGTTAAGCGACAGGAAGGACATGAGTTGCCCACGCTTGGGGAAATGATTCTTAGAGTCGATGACAGCGGCCTTGATAGGTAAACAACCCAATGCTGTTGGGACCAATGAAATCTGATACCGACCACTAAGTAACAATACGGCCAACACTAAGCCAACGAGCGTGCCGAATATTTTGATATATGTGTACTGTGTAATGTTCATACGCCGCCATTATCGAAACATTGATAAACTGGATATACGTAATCTTCACACTTTATTTAGTCATAAAATCCAAATAGGCAGCCAAATATTGATGACTATTTGATCTATTTGCTGTGCTTTTAAAAAAATTGGGAATGATAAGTACAACACATCAAGAAATGCTAATATATGAAATCGAACGCATCAAAGACACTCGATGGTATGAAAAACACAAACTCTTTAACGTTGATTGACTCAACCTTAACCCATAACGCTCTGGTCGACTTAACAGCCGTATTAAAGCAAGCACTGTTGCAATCTGAACTCGCTCTACAGTCGTCATTAGAAGCCAACCAAACATTGATTGACCCTTACCCTGTCATCCCTCTGCGCATTCTGACTGAAGGCATACGTAGTGCTTACTATCAAAATACCGGATACTCAGCAGATACGTTTTTAAGCCCCTATGCTGATGAGTCCCCCACCGTTTACTACCGCTTGTGCGTCCATACGAAACAATTGCTATCGGATATCGAAACACACATCGAACAAAGCTCGCCAAAATCTAAATAGCGAGTGCGAAGTTGTATAACCCTGTTAAATGTCATGCAGGGATTCCTTTTATGAACACGTCAACATTTTCACCAAACAATCGTCCAATTCAGAAGCCTCAAAATAACAATGGTCCATCGACTGCTAACGTACATTCGATGCCTGCAAACGGACCAAGCCAAAACCAACCTCAGAACCAACCTCAGAACCAACCTCAGAACAACCAAGCGTTAGCGCGATCTGTACCACCAGCAAATAACCCGCAACAGGAAGGAAACAAACACAATCCATTCAAAGCAAATAACCCTGCGCCTGATTCGAATTCGCTGCGCCAGATCCGAGCACATGGTTACAAAGTTCATGGCGGTAAAGCAGCGTTAGAAGTGAAGCCGGACGAAAAGCTGAAGTCGAGCCAACAGGGTATTGTTGATGAAAATGGCGAGCAAAATATTTTCTATACCATTCGTTTAGAAGCTGCCCTTAGTAATAACTCAACTGATCGCTCATACAACTGGAAAGATAAGGTCGCGATTCAACTCACAGACATCGAATTGCCATTGTTCATTGGTGTATGTTTGGGTTATTACCAAAAGATAAGTTTCAGCAATCATGGTGTCGGCGGTGAGAAATCATCGAAATTCTTTGGCGTAGAACACCAAGGTACGAAAGTCTTTTTCCAAGTAGGTCAGAAGGACAAATCGGTCAGACCCGTACCAGTAAGCCTTCCACAAAGTATGCATATTGGATTAATGGCCCTAGAGGTCTACTGCAGAAACTTTCCGGGAGTGGATTCCAATACAGTACTGAACTCAATTTCCAGTATGTGCGGAATGTACATATCGCAACAGACACTGGAGATTAAAGACAAGGTATAAAATCAACGGTAATTATGCACAAAAGCTCCTCGCGGAGCTTCAGGGGAGAGTGCTAGTTAACTATCGGAAACGAACCAGGATCATGATTTTGGATGGGCGACCTTAAACGTTTTATCAAACACGCTGACCATGACAACGTTGTCGTGCTGATACACATACATCGCATTGCCGGTCAGCGTTTTCTCACCTTTATATTCAATAACCCTTGTGTACTTATAAGAACCCTTATCGCTCAAGTCGAACAAAACGACGCCCACCCGTTCACCTGTGGTTGTCTTTGTTTTGGCGAAACCCAGAACATAAGGCTTGTTATCAATAGAAATCGCTGTGTCGATATAGAGTTCATCAAATTGAGTGGCCAACCCATATAGGTACTCTTGTGTCTTCCATTCGACCCGCCCCTCATATCCCTCTTTATAAATTGGCGCTTCAATGTAGTTGAATGAGTTCGGTTTCCCAGAAGACGCAACGACCGTCACCTTCTCACCACTTGTTACTACGGTTGCATGCTCTTTATGCTCCGCTAAGAACGCGTAGTCGTATCCACTTAACCTTGAATAGTCCATCGCCGCATGCCTTATGACATACAGTGACTCCTTCCCATGATTCAAATTCATTAAGACGTACCGACTCGATATGCGTTTGGGATCAGTCAAGTGGATTTCACCATCAATGATCGGAGCTTCGTATGACTTAAGGTTAAATTCATTCAATGACACTGGCGTCGCCGCTTTGAAATACTCACTGGCACCATCAACTTTGTGAGATGGACTGTGGTTAGTATTTACGGGGGGACAATACGCAGCATCTTCGGGTTCACTTGAACAACCAGTAATAACGAAGACGCTCGCAATAAGACAACTGAATAGATGGGGAGATTGGTTCATTGGATCGTCCTTTGAGTAAAGTTACAGAGTCATTCTAATTGGGCGATCCACACTTTATTTCAAATAACGACGCGATTTTGACTTTTTAAGTAGGTTTGTTTTTCTAAACATTTAATCTTTCTGGTGTATACTAATTTTGAACGAGTGAATGACATAAGTTTATTCTTAGTTCCTCCATACAAATCCGACTGGAAGGGGTTCCAGAAGGTCAATCCTCGGATTGAAGTCTTGCAGGAGAGGTCTTGCGAGCACAAGTCTCTTGGAAGGGGTTTCAAGAGCGAGAATGGGCTCATTACGAGCCCTTTTCTTTTTTTTAAAGCACCATCGTCAATCAATCACCGTAATTTCTTCCTTTATTTGAATTCCTGTTAAGTCACTCTTGATAACATCAATCTAATTCACTTTGATTTAAATAGGTCAAGTATGAAATTTCGATTATGTTTTCTTTCAATTTGTCTTACCGCTTCTGGGTTAGCGCATTCAGCAATCGAGGGGTTCGAGTTCACCGATACACTCGGCATATCCAAGCTTGTAAAAACGAACACTGCCGAATCCACGTTAATTAATAACGTCGGCCAATTAGGGGTTCATGTTAGTGCGGGATTAGATCGTCGCATCCGAGTCAATATTCTTCAGAACGGCGTTGCTGTGACCAACAGCACGGGTAACGTGATCACGGTCAATGATTCACAGTCTCCATTCAATAGTGAGTATTTCGGTTCATTACTTAACGTTTCTATTCCCTCAGAAGGCAGTTTTACCGTTCAGGCGCAAACGCTGTCACTAGATGGAGAGGTGGTTAATTCAGAAACCACGAACATCATTAGGGATGTCACGCCACCAGCCTCTGATGATATGTCAGTAAAATACATGTATGGCGGCTATGTAAACTCAATGCTGCCTGCCGGAAGCTGGTATTTATCAGCTCAAATGGGTTCCTATACCTCAACCATCGTTGAAGTCAAAAATGTCTCCGATACATCGGGCATTGATAACATTGAGATGGAAACCTTCACCTTCGACGCCGAAGACAATCGTATTCCATATAAATCGAAGAGCCTTGCCTACACTGAGTCAAAACTATCTGCTGAAATAAACCTTTCAGCGAACTCTACTCTATTCCCAGTTGGTAATGCGATTGATCGATTCCAAACGCGAACAAAGATTTCGGACAAGGCCGGTAATGTCACCTATACCGCCTATCAAGATGTGTATTGGGACTCGTTACGAACGGACACACTAGAGGCTGTTGGTGTCTTGGTTCCAGGGAGTAGCAATGTAATTGGCGGATTAACCGGGTTTCAACCTTATGTGCGCGACATGGAGGTAGATACCAATCCCGTAACGGTCTTATACCGTGTAGCAGATTGGAATTTTCGCGATGATTCTGGGAGCTTCGACAATGCGGGGGGAATCTGGGCTTCTGGAGCTAACGCCGTATACACAGACAGAGGTGACGGGTTTATATATTTTGTCGATACCTCACCCGCTGGAGCCATCGGTATATCATGGCGAAACCAAGCGCATTACCGGAATGTGACTGGGCCAAGTCTTTATAGTGTAACACTCTCAGATAGCGCCCGACAAACTCCTGTCCCGAGATATGGGCAATACTATTATTCGGATACACAAGATTGGGGGTCATGGAGTCGACGTGTGTACAATGATGAACTGCCAGTACAGATCGAACGCATACGACTTTTTGTAAATGCTAGAAGTTATCCTCAAATTGCCTATCACGCAGGGCATTCATGTTCGGTTCCGACAGGGCAAGATGTATGTGATGTTATCCTAAGCTCACCTTGGACAATGACAGCTGGTGGATCGGCTTATTATCACAGTAGCTTCACTGTACGTAGTGAAGACCAGACTTTATCGAGTAACCCTACGTACCCCGTTGGATCATACAATGATAGGTACTATCCATCTGTAGAGGAAACCTCATTTAATGAAGATACCAAGGTCTTATCGGTTCGCGTCGAGCTTACATGCCATACGTGCTACCAAAATAGGATTTACATGGATAGATATGAACTGCAAGATGCCGATGGAAACAAGCTCAATGTCTCGCGATTTAACTCAACGGTCAACAGCACGACTTTTGAAGGCCAATATAATCTAACCGAGCTACCAGAGGGGACTCATGAAGTCTACGTCTATGCAAGAGAGCGCCACGGTCCAGACACTCGTAAACATGCCGTCACTTACGTCAGTGACAAGACCGCTCCATCGATACTCATGGGTTATGATGGAAGCACTTTATCAGATCAGGTGACCGATTTGAGAAAAGTGACCTTTACCGTTTCTGACAGCTCTAGCATCAATGACATTACTGTCTCATTACGTGGTTCTCGTTATGACATTGACTATCAGCTTGGATACTCACTTATTGAAGAAACAGTAAACAGCCAAACCTATCAACTCGAATTACCTAAACTCTTCCCCACGCTTGATGAAAATGAAATCTATTCGTTATCGGTCGTTGCTGCAGACGAATTTAGTAATACCAACTCAATACTCAGAAGTTTCAGTTACAAGCCCGAAAACTTGATTGTCATGGACACCATTGACTATTTAGCGTCGCAAAGTAATACACCGCTGTATTTATCAAATGGTAAACCAATGGCGATCATCCTGACAGAGCGAGCACTCACACTCGAAAACAGTATGTTGGCCACGGGTGACCAGCAGGGTGAAATCACCAACAATGCCTCCTCGGACTTCCCTATTCGAATTCAAACTAAAAACGGTTGGGTTGAAGTCACTCCGGGAGAAACGAAGGACATCGTAATCGACTTAGGCAATGGTGACCCCCTATATGTCGAAGTCTATCCGGTTTCAGATAACAACAATGGACAAGCCGATTTTCTGTTTAATTTGCCGCAACTCAGTTCAGCGTATATCGATTGAGGTACTGGTGCGTCCAGAGCAGTACGTTCGTAATAAAAAAGGAGCTTGACGCTCCTTTAATTGTTTAACTAAACAGAAAATGTACATGCAACGAGCGTATAATCGTCTTTTGCGCCTTTCCGTTCAATACGACGTAATAAGCTGTTAGATAATTTTGTGACATTTTTCATGGTGTTCGGTGAGAATCTAGGGTTTTCCTCCCAGTACGCATGTGCGCCATCACTCATCAGATAAATAGTTAAATTCTGTAGGTCATCAACGTAATCAGAAACTTTAAAGCTGAAAAACTCAGGTTTCATTGGTACAACTTGAGATATAGCTGTTGTGATTAGGTTTTTCCCTGTTGCGTTTTTCAATTGGGCCTTCGTATATAACTTCTGATCGATCAACATTTGATGCTGAGTATGATCTTTAGTTAGTTGGACCAACTTGTTTCCTTGCTTTACGTAAGCTCGACAATCGCCAATATGACCAATTATTATTTCGGTTGAATTTACGTATGCATAAGTGAGTGTTGTTGAAGCCACTTCATATTCAGGGTCATAGTTAGACAGCACTTTAACGTTCGTTAAGATACCTTCGAATAAATCTGGAGAAAGTAAACGAGCCTTGGACAGATGAGACTTCTCTAAATACTCAACAGCAGCCATTGAAGCTAAATCAGAGCCCTTGTAAGAACCAACTCCATCGGCCACTGCAAAAAGAAAACCATCATCACACCTAGTGGGGGTAAGGATCGAATCTTGGTTTACTCTTTTATCAGATTTAGCATGAGTGAAACTACTACATTCCTTTAGCTTTAGCATTATTCGACAACCTCAACAACGTTGGTTATATCTTCCAAAACGAGATCAATATTCGTATATCGAGTGCGTGCTTGGAAATCAGCACATTTTGCAATTATTTTCTGCAAATGTTTATCTTGAACGTCCAACTCTTCAAACACTCTACCTAAAGCAAAAATATCCGTTTGATGCGTGTAGATGCCTGAGTACATCAATTCTGGAGCACAGTATCTCGTAGTACCAAGAATGGTTCCGAAAGAAGTTAGAACCTCAGATGTTGGGTCAGGATCGGTTTTTCGAATTAAACCAAAGTCTGAAATCTTATAGAAGACATCTGGTGTTACCTCACCGTTCAATTGTATGTACTTATCATGTGAAAACTTCAGAATATTAAATGGCTTGATGTCTCTATGTAGGTAACCTTTACTATGAATATGTTGTAAACCTTTACACGTCATAATCATGACATCGAGTTTGTCTTGCTCACTTAGTTCATTTGCTTTAATGAGATCCGCCAAGTCACAATCTGCAAGTTCCATAATAAAGTAAGGTGAATCACAGTCTAGATCTGCGAGGTAGATATCAACGACATACTTGTGTTCACATTTATTCTGACTGAAAACCTCACGCTTAAATCGTTCTTTAAACATTTTAAGATCGTTCTTTGGAGCCAAAACCTTACGCGCATATTGATTAGGTTGTTCACCTTCTTTGTAGTTTCTGACAAGCTCGATTTTTTCGACAAAGCCAAAACCGCCTTCGCCTAAAGGTTCAACAGTTGTAAATTTATAGTTCGCGATAGATAACACGAATAGACCTCAAAACGTTGTCCATCAATTATTGACAGGTTTATTAATATACAAATCATATAGTTGCCGTGAGAATACAACATTTTAAATAAGAGGGCGAGATTACATAGTTCACCTTACAGCAGTGATATCCGCTTTTTTGATTTCGGATAATTTCTGCTTGGTATGAGACATTAGTACTCTCCCACATTTAGGCATATCTCAGAAACATAAATCATCAACGGTTATTACGAAGAAGCCCCTGTTCACATAAGCATGAACAGGGGCGGTAAAGGCGCGTGAGAATATCTAATCGCTTCGCCCTGTTAATCGTCAGTAAATAGTACTGAGGGACGGTATAGAGAACATAAATTGAGCCGTACCTTCCATTCGCTCAGACGGAAACACTTCAACTTCCAAGAGGTCACCTGCAGGCCCAAGATCTACCATCACCGCTTTGGTTTCGCCTGGTAACACATTCACAATACCCGTATCCGCCACAATCGAGATAGCGAAGTCCGAATCCTTACGGTTACTGATTTCCGCTGTTTGTGGACCAGTTGCACGTTGCCCACCTTCAATTATGAGCGGATCTTCGGTGTAAATTCGAGCCAGTGCATTTGATGAAACATCATACAAAGCTTGGTTTGCAGGTACGTAAGGTTGTGCCTCAACAACAATCAGGTTATCTGGCTCATATCCAAAGGATATTTCTTTGTTTTGTACGTTCTTCTGCTCATCTTCAGCGGTAATAATTAGCTTGTACCTTTCTCCTTCCTCATAATTGAGCGTGGGGAATATTTTGGGCTTCGCTACACGAAACAGCCCATCACCATGAGATAGCACCGCCAGATAGACATTCTCTTCAGCATCAGATCCCAACAGTTGCACACTAGTCGGCACAGCCTCACTGAAATCTTCCAAATGGATTTCAAGATCACGTATATCACTCAACACCTCGGGTAATGCTTCGCCTGAATACATAACCTGTATCTTGGGCTTCACAGTATCAATCGTGAACGTTTCAACGCGGTTGGTTTCGTTGCCATACGAGTCAATGACTTTAAATACAAAAGGCACATTCATTTCAACATCTAGAGCAGACACATCGAAGCTGAAATCGTATGTCTGCAAGTCGATCTGATTTGTATGAGAGACAGGGATGTCTTGTGGACCGGCTCCAATGTTGGCCGTTGCCGAAATGGAGCTATATCGCCACATGGAAGACCGCCAATCAAAAACAGTATCGGCATCATACGTTTGCATCGTAATGTTTTGTGCGGCTCCGTCATAATGAATAGAGCGAATGGCGATTGGATTGAAATCCCAATATGTATATAAGTAACCGCCGTGAATGTTCATCGAGCCGTCTTCTTTAGCGGTATAGATAGAATATGGGATATAACCGCGCCCTGTGGCGTAAATATAGTTCGTACTGATATCGCATGATGTCGCGCCGGGGTTCACGTAGCATGAGCCGCCAGCGGTTATGGTGAGCTTTTGTCGATAACTACGTGGCTCAACGAATACTCGCACGGCATTGATTGTATAGGGAACATTCGTTTTCGGTCTGTCATTGGTGATCCACTCACTTGATAAATTGGTTTTGTGCCACACCCCCGTAAATTTCGGTGCCATATCAACCCCCGCAGCGAGGTTGAAATTCAAATCACGATATCGATAAGTCGAACAGTAATGACCCGATTCCGTATAAAAATGGAAGTAGCTGTACATTTGAGGGTAGTTAATGGTCGGCTGGTAATACGCATACGTAGAGTCTGTGTTGCTGACCATATGATTGAGTTTCTTCCAACCATAAGGGGAGTCATTAGTAGCAAATTGTGAGAGTAAGCGGCCATATCTAATCGAGACTGGGTTGCTGTATATCGTCATACCTGAGTAGTACGATTCCCAAACGCCAGATTGCGCGTTACGTACTTCAATCTTATTGGAGCTGGTGGCTGGGCAAGTAAAGTCCATATGTGACGATCGAGCAAGGGTACTTACATTACCTGATGTATCATAAACATCGATTCCAAATTGGTAATATCCGGGCGCAGGGACAAGTCCCGCACCAGTGGTGGCCGCGATAGACCCCGCCACAATCACGGTTTTTCTTTCTAGATTATATTCAACGTCTTTGTATTTCTTGGAACCATCTGGTTGCTTAACCCAATATCTGGCTCGTGAGATGCCGTTGTTGTCACTAATGTCACTCACTTCAAGCTGCTTCGTTGTCCCTGTGTTCCCAAAATTATCGATGTGACCATAATATGCATTGAGAATGTGAACGAACTGCCCACTGATCACCGGCTTAATCGTGTCTTGCACAAATGTATAAGATTCCGTTGAGACGACTGCATTGGATAAATCTAGGTATTCCACAACAACGGTGTACTCCCCTTCGTTTTGAGGCACCTTGCTGAGAACCACTTCCTTACCGTAGAAATCCTTGCCGTCTATGTTCAGTCGATCATGGATATTTATGACAGCGGTCAACTGACTTTCAACTAGACCTGAACCATGTTGCAGTCGAACCTGAATTTTTCTATCCAAACCAGATGAAATCTTAAGGGTCAGCGTGTCTCTTATGTTGACCATGTTCAATTCACGGCCATCGACGCTTTTAGGGTTGCCACTCGTATCGGTAAATGAAACTTGTTCTAGCGCAGCCGAAGCGATTGGAACATTCGTTAGCCCTAAAATCATTGTCATTAAGGAGAGCTTTAGTGTGGTCTTCATTTTCTCTGTACCTTTCAAAGTCAGCCATGCGGTCTATGGTCGAAACAAAGGCATCGGCCATCTCACCGATGTTATCTTCTGTGGTACATAGAAATTCCAATTAATGGCATGATTTTCAGTGATTGTTTTACGTAACTGAAGGTAAAGGGAGAAGATTGGCTACCGCGCTAGGCTTGGTTAAATGAATGACAAGAAAGACCAACGCCGTCAGTCTCGCCATTCATTTTCGAGGTAGAGAAGGTGTATTGTACGTTTAACTTAATCGGATGGGCTTCGAGATCAGTCAGTGTCAGTCGTCGTACTGGTAACGGGCTTTGACCCAGTAGTTTGTGAGTCTATAGGCTTACGCTCAAACTTTAGGATAAACATAAAGACATTAATTCCGACAATGACAGACAGTACTACAGGAATATATTCCATCTCCATCGTTGTCAGTATGGAAGATTGACCAAGTACTTTACTCAATATGAAAAAAACTATACTTCGATATCACTCGACTTGGATTGCTGCGGCAGAAGTCGGAGAAATAACATGGGAAACAGCAAGCATGTTGATAGAGGCTTTTGATTTGGGGGTTTGCGAAACGGAAGAAATTCTACGTAACGGTGTGGTTCATTCACCTTCTATTGCAGAACAGGCGATTGAGATAAAAAATGATACATTTCAGTATCTTGAGAACATAGGAAAGCCCATCAAATTTCCACCAGCAAGACTTCACAATGAACGTTGTGATGAGGTCGTTATTGAAATCTCTGAAACGGTTAATTTCAAAGCTAGGAACCGCAACAAACAATTGAAAATCGAAGTATAACTAACAAGGGGGCGCTCTTTGTTGTTCAATGAACACGAAGGATTGGTGGTATACCAAATAGAATGAATGCCAGCTGATGTTGAGCTGGCAGGGGGATTACAGGTCGTTGAACTTCAACCCTTCCTCTAGAAAATATTCCATGAAATTGTTATCAAAAAGCTTTGAGAATTTACCTTTCGCCTTATCTGTGTGGCAAGGATTTGCTACACCAAGTAAAAGGATTTCGTCTTCATTTTCCCAATGACTAGAATACACAATGCAAGTGTCACTCGTTCTATCGAATTGACGTCGTGCTCGATTCCATTTGCCTTGTTTGGCGCTGTCAAACCATGGACTGCTCGGGTCCCACAAGTGGATATGCCCCAACCCTGCATCTTCAGCGTCTGTCGGATAGGCTAGACTTGCAACACGGCCAAGATATTGAACCGATAGATCATCGTCGTAACTTAAGTGAAGGGCGATATCTTTGCACAAAGCTTCAACGTCATTGAAACCTTGTGCTTTGATTTCTTGTTCAAATCGAGGGGATGGGGTGACGTTTTTCATGCGTTCCCCTAGTGATAATTAGAGACAGTCGCTTGTGTCGCCGCTTTGAGTTTTGCAACTTTATCAGAAGTCATCTCAAAGCTAGTCTCATATTTACCTATCGAAGCCACTTGGAGTTGGCGTTCGATCGACATTAAATCACCAACGGCACGGCGTAGCTTCGCTGTAGCCTTACGAATTTGTTTTGCTGTTTCAACCGCTGGTTGCTCATACGCCGTTGCACGACGACTTAGGCTTTCGTGTTGCGCTTTAAGAATCATCTCAAAACCACGGATATAACCGTCTGCGACCACCAGCTCATCGATAGTTACTTTATCAAAATAGCTCTCAGGTACTTCTGATTGCTCAATCTCACTGTAAACTTCTCTAAGCTGTTTAGTTTGAGTGTTGAGTTTTGCAATGATAGACATAGCCATTTCTAAGCTTTCAGCCGAAATATGGCGTTGGTTATCTTTACACTCAATTGTCTCTAGACGAAGATCCATAGCTTTAGCAACAGTATCGCCCATCGACGCACTGGCATTGCCACCGAGCGCAGCAAGAATACTTGCACTCATAATTAGCCTCTTCTTCATTGTGACCTCAAAAACATTATAGGAGTAAATATAGAGAGGTGATAAACCTAGCTCATTTCACGGGACCGGAATTATCCATGTCCAAGACCAGAATACAACCATTCAATATTGCTAACAATCAGCCCATAATGATTAAAATCTAACCACATATACCCATATGCTGCGCATATGACGCTTAGTGCAACAGTTGCAATAATGACATCGCAGATTTAACCCAAACCATCATTACGCTTTAGGAAGCGATTCAGAGCGGTTCTAGGGATAGTTTAGGGAAAATCAAAGGGATATCGTCTTAAAGCAAGTCTAACATTATACAATAAGTGTGATTAGGATCGCATATTACCGTTAACCTTCTTCAATGTCTCTGAATTTCTGTGAGTGTTTTGTAAATTCGTTTGAGTGGCTGGTGGCACATAAAAGTTTCCAAAATAGCGATGGAACCTCGCCATTAAATGGGCGCTAAATCTATTTAAACGATGTCGTTATAGTTTCAATCCCTTAATCAGCTTACCAACCGCGTCAGCATTGGCCACGAAGAGACTGCACTGCTCTGAAAAAGATAAACCAATTTTTTTGTACAGTTTTTGGGAGACAGTGGCATCGCAATGCTGGCGAATGATCAATTGCTGTATGCCGATAACTGCGGCTATATAGGTATGAGGATTGTCCGTCATCCAGCGTCTTAGCGTATTCACAGGCACAGCAAACCCACTTAGACGCTCAACCTTATTGGGAATACCTAAAAGACGGTGAATTTCGTGGTGATTAGAGATTGATAAACTGATCGCTTGTTGTTGGACGGCTTCATACGTTTCCGGTTGGAATAAGATTGCGGAACAAGCGGTATCAAACAACATCGCTTTTTCTGGGGCAGTCTTACACCAATTTTTGAGGCGTGAAATCGAAATATGACCGACGTTCGCTACCAAGGCGATATCATTTTCCATTTGATAGCTAGACATGTCCCAGGACCTCTTGTTTCGATTGGTAAGCAAGCATGCTTTCTAGAGCGTTCGATTTCTTTGCAGCCCGCTTGACCGGCTTGGCTGTTGGCTTAGTCTCCAACACTCTCTCCAACACCAGATTATCATTCACAATGACTGGCACTTCGAGTGACTGTGCTACAGGCTTGTTTGTAGGAGCGGTTGATAAGTTTGCACAATAGGTAAGACGGGTTGAGAGATCGACTTTAGACACCGCTTTGCTCTTCAAGGTCGCGCTCTCAACTGAAATGCTATGTGCTAAGTCAGTATACCACTCGGTTGCATTGTGCATTTTCTCAAGCTGCTTTTCTAGCATCAACTTGAGATTCGTTAGATTAGGTCGTAGGTGAGACGCTGACGGTTCAAATAACGCACCAGCTGACTGTGGATGATATTGAGTAATCGCTAGTTTATACATCTCAAGGTGATGATCGCGGTTTTGTGTTTCGTCTACACCTGACTTCTCTGCGATTTCAATTTTATCGCGTATTGACTGAACCGCTTGAACCATCGGCTGCCACTTTTGAACAACTCCTATGGCAGTTTTACTCAGTTCGCTCATTGCTTTTTCTGTAACAGTAGCAAGGCGTGTTAGAAAAGACGCATCCACACAAAGATGGTTCCTTTGCGATGGGGTCAGCGCCATGCGTTGCAATTCATTAAATGAAGACAGCGCATCTTGATTGAGCAGTAACCATGCTTTGTATGCCGCTGCCCTTTGAGTGTGACTAATCTCGTGAGTATTAAACTGGACGTTAAATATCGATGTAGATAACGTATCAAACCCTTCTTCCACATATTGGTGAGCAAGATTAAACAACTGTTGAACCTGAAGCAGTGACTCTTGATGTGGCGTTCCCGCATGCAAAGCCGCCTTTACCTGCTTCCTTTGCTTATTTCTTAGTTCACGCACAACACGAAGTACACCCACTTTATCCATCCTGTGTTGCTTCATGGTAATAGCCCAAGGCTGTTTTTGGATTTCCTCAACAGACATTGATTGATAGTCCAAAGCGCCGATTTCTGCGAACAATTGAGTACGCTTGAGAAGTTCACGGTACTTAGCGATATATGAAGGTGACACGACCACGCCCCCCATCGTATTCAACATTTCAGCTGGACACGTTGATATAAACTTTCTTACTGGGCCACGATGACGGAGCGCACGAGCTAAATGTGAATCATGTACATCCAATGCACGTTCAAAGCCACCCAGTCTCTTAAACATCTCTATGGACTGTTCGGTGACGGCGATTTTTGCACCATCCACCAGCTCTCCATGGCAGTTAATGAGCTCAGTTTGCACGCTAACTTCTTTTTCATATGCATACCCAAAGTCAACATTAAGGCCATTTAACTTATATTGGCATGGGCAAGATGTAAGCGCGAATCTACTGACAATGGATAGAATTTAACGCGGGTATTCGATTTCGTAAGCTTACCATTTTGAGTTCGTACTACTCGCTTTGTGAAATGGGCTTTTGCTGACACCTTTCTCGGTTTCTCGTTATACGCCACACCTAGCACCGCACTTTTTAAATACGGGATAGAATGAGTAAGTAAAGTCGGTTTCTTTGAAGGAAACTCAGTAGCGAGGGCTTTGTTCACGAATTGCTGGGCAGATTGTAAGCTTACGAACTCACGTTGAACTAATTTATCGGAGATCGCTTCCATTACATTGTTGATGCGATTAGTGGCCAACTCAGTGAACGTGGTAGATAGATACTCTGACTCAAAAGACTTCGATACCAATTTTCCGTCAATGCGTACCTTCCCCATTTCGGGCGTACCAAAGGTAACAGACCCGATATCGACCAGATGCACTTCACCTTTGATGTTTGCACTCAACTGATACTGGCCATCGTCAACTTGCGTGTCATTGAATGAATGTGAAACCGACATTTCCACTTTGACTGGCGTATTGTGTTGGGGATTACGCTCGAGCGTGCAATTGTTGAAGCCTGCTTCGTTAGTGATATCCGAGGTATCAATCGGGCGTCGCCAATACGACAGCAGCGCACGGTGGTTGGCCACATAATGGTTCGGTTCCTCTTTTTTGAACACAGGCATCATTACTGCTTCAGGGAGAGGATATTGCAGGTCAACTAACTTGATGGTCTTCCCCGTTTCCGCTTCCCACTCTGCATTGGTTTTCGGAAACGGAATCCATGACTCAGGTCTTAAGTGAAGATCACGCCAGATAGCAAGTGGTCTAAACGGAAGGCTTGCTATACCGTCAATGCCCCAGCGATAGCTTAGGTACACTGCGTGACGTTCAGAGAATAGTTTGATTTGTGGATTCACCGCTTGAGCTTTATACATAGCCAAATAACCACGTCTCGCTTGCGCATCCAACGTCACATCATTTTGGATCTCTACAATGCCGGGATGTGTATCCTCTTTGCCTTCGGCAATAAGTTGACGGAACTCTGCAGCCCTGTTTTCTGAAAGAATCGATAACTGAGCAAAAAGTCTGACTAACTTCTCCAAGTAGCGAGGTTTCAACACATTAGGTTGAAGTGCAATTCTGCCAAAACCAACACTGTCGTACCCTTTGGCATGCAAAGCACGAGCTCTCATGTTCGCAGACAGGCGGAACATGTAATTACACCTTAGTGCTACTATCAAAATACTATTAAGCACAAGCAGTTGAAGGGTTGTGAACTTTTAATAGTATATATAACTAAATACACATACTATTCTAGCTATTATTGGCTTAGCGTATCATCTTATGGAAATATCCCTAGACTTTAATCTTATATTCAACACAACAGTAGCTCTCGTACTAGCTCTATCAATAAAACTACTTTTGGACTTACGGCTTGCCGTCTATGCTGTCAAATATCTTCACTTTCTCCCCGTTCGCTCTTTGTTTAGACAAAATCCACCTTTATTGAAAGGGGAGTGGCATCAAGCATGGGATGTTGAAAGTGATAGGTTCTCGCAGTCTAATTCAACATCTAGTAGTTCGAAAATAAGGCAGTTTGGTAATTATTGTTACTCAGAATTTGAGTCGGGCTCTGCAACATACGTGTTGTTTGCAAAAATTGATAGGGATCAAGTAATTGGAGAATGGTTTGATAAAAAAGATCCGTTGGGATACTCCGGTTCTTTACATTTGATAATCCATTCGAGCTCAAGGTTGGAGGGTATGTGGATAGGAAACTCGAAGTCTGTCGTGAAAGTAAAAAGTGGCACTTGGACCTGGGGTAAAAAAATTTGATTAATATCTACTAAGTTTCAATGCAACCTTGTGTATTTTTGGAGTATTTGGGAAACTCACTAGACTTAATCTGTTTACGCTTATAGTGAGACTCCTTTGCTCCGTCTAATACACTTTTCTGATATCCACCTTCGCTCTCCTGATTGCGACTTTGATCATACAGATGAAAATATCCATATCAGGGATTTGGTTCAAAGAGATATAGCTGACTTGATATTGGCTGATGGGAAGGCTGTAGATGCCGTCTTGATTACTGGTGATATTGCTTTTGCGGGCAAGGAGAGTGAATACCAAGCCGCTCACAGATGGTTAGATAGCCTTAAGGAGGCTCTAGGGCTTTCGAATGATCAGATTTTTGTAGTTCCCGGCAACCATGATGTTGACCGAAATAAAGCTGATGAACTCTTGCCCAGAATGATAAGGGAGAATATTGAGTCGAACACTCAAGTTTGGCAGCGAGAGACTAGAATTACCGAGGCGTTTAGATCTGAACACGCAGATGCTACCATTTTTTCTCCAATGCAGAAGTATATAGATTTCAGTTCACGCTATGGTTGTCAAATCTCTCCTTCGTCTCCTTTTTGGCGTAAAAGTCTAAAACTTTCAGAGAGAGTTAATGTTGAGTTAAGAGGTATTACAACGTCCTTTTTTTCTAATAAAAACGATAGCCGAGGTTCACTAATATTAAGTAGGAACCAACTTAACTTTAGGAAACTTCCTGGAGTCATACATCTTTCTTTGATGCACCACCCCTGTGATTGGCTAGTAGATAGCGATGAGATAGAAGATATTCTCGACAACAATGTCCACATTCAACTTTTTGGCCATAAACATCGGTCTAGGTGGTGGAATGCTGATAACTTATTGAAAGTAGAATCAATATCCCTTCACCCTGATAGGCATGAGTCTAGTTATGAGCCAGGGTACAACATAATAGATTTATCTCAAACACAGTCTAGTGATAAGAAATGCACTATCACAGCTAAGGTTGTTGTTCGGAAGTTAGAGTCTAATCCTCAAATGTTTGTTTCTAAGCCATTTTTTGAACATAAAGGATATTACTCGAAGGAAATTATTTTAGATGTGCTTGAACCACAGTCTCCTCCTAAGCCTGGGTCTTCATCTGATTCGCTAGAAGCATCTAACTTAGAGGCCAGTCGGGACTCTCGAAGCAATTATCTTTTAGATGAGAAAACATCAGACAAAGATTGTAATTCAGCTGAACACAACAATATAAATATTAAAGAAGCTTCGAGAGTTTTCGGACTTTTAGAGAGAAGCAGCAAAGATAAAATTTTACTTGAATGTGCTCTTTTAAACCAAGATGAGCTTGCAGTGTCAGATGTTGAAAAGCAGCAAATTGCTTTTCAAAGAGCCATTGAACAAGGAAAAGAAAGCCAGCTTTGTAAGGTTATTATGATGAAAGGTAAAGCGATATGACAGACATAGCGATGGTGGAGGATGAAGTTTGTCCAACACCAAACTCAGACTTTGCGGATTGGATGTCATCTGTACAGGTTGGTTTGGACCGAGATAACTTCCAACTTAGATGGAATACTATTTATCGATTATTCATCGACTTAAAAGGTGATCTGGATGACAGTTGGGTTGATGAACTTTTAAAGCTTGCATTGGGAAACCTCAAAAACAACCCAGAATTTGCTGCACGATTGTGTTCTGAGTTAAAAAAAGACGACGTAATGTTTTCTAATAGTGGAGGTCAAAAAGATGAAGAGCTACAGGTTCTGGCATCTTATTCACTAAAGCTCTTACTTGATGACTCCATTTGGGACGAAGACTTTGTTTGTATGAATTTAGTTAAAATACAAGGGGCTTCTTTAAGTAATAGAAAGAGATTTAAAGGTGGGGTTGACCTTCTCTCTTATGTGTCTGAAAAGAGATTTAATTTATGTAGAAAGCGTAGAAAGAAGCAGCATATCAAGGGGGCTTCCTCTCATTTTAAGAAAAGTGAAGAGTTTGAAAAAGAGTTCCAAACTCTAGAAGATAGTGGAGCACATGCTACATATAATAAAAATGCTCTACTTGCTCTAAAAAGTGAGCTTTTTTCTCAACTATTATCAACGAATATATCTCTCAAAAAACAAACGACACGTATTAATTCAGAACTGAATAAACTAGCAGAAGAGCAGGAAGTGCTTTGGTTAGCTTCTATTGGTTGGTCTGAGCATTATGACAAACCTTATAATGAGCTAAGCCTCGAAAAAAAAATGTTATCCATTGCTATTAGCTTAGCTGAAAGAACACTGATGTACGCAGAGCTACCTTCTGTAAAAGGTGTAGCTGCAAAACTTGGTGTAGAATCTAGAGATGTTCAGTTTTCTGATTGGGTGGAAAACTTCACTAATAATGAATTTGAGCTCCTAAGTGAATACCTTTCTGATATAGATGAATTAACTCCTATTTTGTTATCACTCAAGTTAGCAAGCGATGGTAAATGGAAGACGAAATGGAGAGAACTTACAGGGGTAGACTATAACGTTCAGATCTGCAGTAGGGCTCTCTCGCTGCAATTGTACCGAGAATTACTAATTGTTAAGTGGTCATAGTGTAAATGAAGTGCACAAACCCCAATTGTAACTATGATGTAGATGGCTATTGCATCGATGGCTTACCTCTAGAGGACTGCCCTAGTTTTAATGAAGGGCTCGATCTGGAGTTGATATCACCTGAAGGAGTCGATAGCCCTGAGGATGATTTCGTTGAACCATCTGATCCAGATAACAAAATACAGTTTTTTGGACAAAAGCCTCTTTCCGAAGGAGCTGCTTCTTCAACAATGAAAGCATTCCCGAGCAAGGTCATATCTTTTGTAGGTCCAGTAGGAGTCGGTAAAACCACGTTAATTTCGAGTTTGTACGATGTATTCAATCGAAAAAATCAATTAAATGTGCGTTTTGGACGTTCTCTTTCAATCTATGCCTTTGAAAAGCTATGCCACCATGCACGTGTGACATCAAATAGTACGGAGGTTTCTACACCAAGAACAACATCTGCTGATGGAGTTACTTTTTATAATCTGTCCGTATTGGACTCATCAGATAATAGGCATAATGTTTACCTAGCAGACAGATCAGGTGAAAGCTATTCTGAAATGCTCAATGATGTTGGATTGGTGAAGCAGTACAGTGAGCTAGGCAGAAGTGATTTAATATGTATCTTGATTGATTCAAGTACTCTAGGTGATAAAGCGAAAAGACATAGATATAAAAGACAGATCATTAACTTAATAAAAGCACTTATTAGTCAACTACAGAGTTTTGAGGAAAATAAATTTATATTGTTGCTCACAAAGTATGATTTGGTCGAAGGTACTCTGAATGATGAACTTTGTAAGAAAGAAGTTGGAGCAATTTGTCAAAAGGTACAACAAGATCATGCTATTAGTCTAAATTGCATTCACTTATCAGCTCGCCCTTTCCTCGAAGAGCAAGAAAAGCCTGACTCGATTTGTGAATTGTGGGACTTAATTACTCAATCAGAAAGATCTCAGAGTCGCATTAAGTTCACTCGTTTTAGATCGGAAAGAAGCTTTCATAACCTAGAATTAATGTATGAATGATGACAAAAAAATAGTATTTTGCGGTTTACCAGCTTCAGGAAAAACAACTTTTCTAGGGGCATTAAGCTACTTAGCGGAAAGTAATAATGATAGTAATGCACTTAAGCTAGAAGGGCTACAAGAGCAACGGCATTTCTTTAACCTGCTTGCGGATACATGGGTTGATTGTGAACCAATGATGAGAACCAAAGTTGATAGCCAAGACTCTATAGAAATGACTCTCTCATCCACGGATCTCAAGTTCAACGTTGAGATGCCTGATTTATCGGGAGAAACTTGGGCTTCAATATGGTCTGAACATGAAATATCACCAGTAGTTTATAGCTTTTTAAATCAATGTTCTTCACTAGCATTCTTTATTCATGTAGATCAGATATCTACACCTCTAAACCTCAGTGAAGAGAACTCAATGCTGCGTGGAAGCACGAGTACAGTATTACAAGCTGAGAAAGCGGAGGTGTGGAATGCTGGTAAACATGCTTCGACTCAGGCGAAGACAGTAGATCTGTTGCTCAAAGCTTCATCTATGATGAGAAATGTGAACAAACGAGTTGCTGTAATACTTTCTGCGTGGGATACCGTAAAACCTAATGAACAATCACCTCATGATTTCGTGAAAATCCAAACTCCTCTTTTATATCAATACCTTAATTCAGGGTTTGACTTTAGTGAGTTTCAGATCTTTGGCGTGAGTGCTCAAGGAGGATGCCTTATGGAGCATAAAGATGTGCTTTTGGATGTAGATGATCCAACGCATCGGATTAAGGTTATAGAAGAAAATGGAACACAGCATAGTGACCTTACAAAAATACTTTCTTGGTTAGCCAATGAGTAACGTTATTCATCAAGCATTTCATGGGTATGACAATGGGCATAAGTTGCTAGCTTCATCCGTTGACTTGTCAGTAAAAGCTAAAAATATTCTACTTAGAGAGTCAGACTCTCCTGGTGAAGAGTTCCATCATCAAGTTAAACCTTGCTATTCTGGCTATCCTATAGCGGAATCAGGATTTTACGTATTATCAAAAACGTGGGTAGCAAAAGAAATTAACAGACCAGGTTGTGTATGGACACATAGTTTACTTATACCATTTTCATTATTAGCTCAACGTGAGAGTCTCAATTGTTTTGACTTTATAGCTTTGTTTTTGACGCAAGCTAATGTTAATGAATTACAATCTATAGAGCCAATAAATATTGATTCAGCTTATTATAAAGTTACTAAAAAAGACTTATCTTCATTGTTTAGCCGAGTGTTTAGTCATGATGAACAAGTAACAATTAATTCTGAGCATATTTCATTTGAAGATATTATTTCTATTTGGGGTAAATTGTGGCCAAAAATGAGAAGAGACTTCTCTTTTAAAACATGGGCACCTAAGAATAATAGAATGTCATCAAGCTTTGATAAGTTTAGTTTAATTATTAGTGGTTATGTATTTACTAATGATGAAAATGATAATTGGGCAGAAGATTTCTTTATCGAAAACTCGTCTATTCATGACTTCAATTGGAAGTATGGGGCTTCTTTAACTGGGGGAAAAGGAGGGGTTTTTGAATTATATAAAGCTTGGAAACTGTATAGAGAAAATAAAAATGATGAATTAATAGACTACTTACTCAGATGGAGAAGAGCTCCAGTCCCACTAGTAAAAAATGTTATTAAAAACGCATCGAAAGGAAATATTAGCCTATCTTTAGCCTATCTGATTAGTAAATATATATTAACACTAGAAGAAAATGATGTTGATGAGAGGCTGATTGTAGAAGTTGGCGCTCTGATATCAAAAAGTGACATACGATTTTTTAAAAAAGTTTTAGAGTCAAATTTTTACTATAAGCCGGCCTTCTTTTCAAAAGGAATTAAGAACCTTACAGGTAATGAAGTTGCCGAGTTGGTTCATACGCGTAATATAGAACTAGCATCAATTGGTGATAAAAACCTAATATCAGATTCTGGGTTTTGGGAAAATCTACCCAAGTCATATTGTGTTGATATTATTAATGACTATGAATGCTATAGAGAAATACCAAGTGGTTTAATGAAAAAGCTATTGAATGATGTTGATAGTTTAGATCTTAAAGGTAGTTTGTCTATTTATATTGTGATGTTTGGTTTTAATGTTGACAGGTTATCTCACAAAAAGAAGATAACAACTTCAAAATCCAAAGTTTTAGAATTCATCAAAGAGGGCTTTCCTTATCCATCTATTGGCTTATATGATTTCATATTAAAAAACTACACAGCCAGTGACTTGATTACGTTAAGTGATAACACTTTATGTGACATTTACTCTTACTCTAGTAAATGTAATGAGAATATACTGAAGCTGTTTGAGATTTTGTGCTTAGACGATGAAAATACTAGGCTAGATACTTTAGAGTTGGTGTTTGGTGTTACTTGTAATAAGTTGGCTTCATATGACTTGATGTATATGGATATGAGTAAGCTAAGAGAAACTTTACGTGATTATCTTCGCTTAGAAGTAGTTATCCCTAGCTCTTTACTAGAGATGTTAATTTCATTCTCTAAACGTTATGCGATTAAGCATCAAGTAGACCTCCCACCAAAAATAATAGAGGGCGTTCATCTTTGTAAAGATAAAGATAAAGATAAAGATAAGAAAAAATATAACCTGTTTTGGTTTCTCGACCTATAGCACAGAATATCGACCAAGCTCACACTGTTGAATATTTATGATTTTCAATATTGCGAGCCTAGACCATTCCTTGGTTTTTAGCATTCTGTCATTTACTTCTTGACCAGAAATAGAAGTGATAGCGTAAACTAAGCTTAGCGTAAGTGCAGGGCGGGATTCTACTTTGACTAAATATCAGCCAAAAATAATTTTTGAGCGATACTCTCCAGACCAACCTGACTTTCTCCGTTTGGCAGCCAAGCTATCTTTATCACTATCATCCTGTTTTATCGTGTTTAACGCTGCACGATTAAATGCCGCTAAGTGGGCTGCACCATCTGGGTCTTTTACTTTTAATTCATCTTCTCTGAATACAACATCAAGAGTAAGCGTGTCATGAACGTAAGCGTGTCATGAACACCACATTCTAATCTTTCAGCACGAAGAATAAGATCATCTCTCCAACCCAAAGGAGAGTTGAAATGGCAAAACGACGCACCAACCTAGAATGGCAATCACTGTTTGAACAATATGAAAGTAGCAGTGTTACCCAACGCGCTTTTTGTGAAGAGCATGGACTGAGTTTATCCACGTTCTTCGCCAAACGGCGTCAACTCCAAACAGCAAGCCAATCGGAATCTGTCGGATTTGTTAGAGCCGAAATCGTTGAAAAGACAACCAAGTATCAGGCCCAGATAGCTACGGCGAAC